>JBFZCA010000056.1:0-19428 GCA_041308205.1 Planctomycetota bacterium
CGCACGTCATGTAGTGCCAGGCCGCGCCGGGGGGAACGAGAAACGCGCAGCCCCCGTCCGGAACGCACGCCCGCAGCGCCGCGTTCGCCGAGAAGTCCGAGCTCGTCGCGCTCGCGTTGTGGAACGAGAGGGCGAGCACGTTCTCGCCCGGGAGGAGCGCGGGCGCCGCCGCGGCGCCGATCTCGATCTCTTCGCGCAGCGGCTCGATCGAGCTCAGCGCCCACGCCTCGAGCCCCGCGTCCGCGGCGAGATTCCGCCGCGCGACCTCGCGGCCGTTCACGTAGGCGGCGAAGCCGTCGTCGTAGCGCACATCGAGGAGGAGGCTCGCGAGCGCGGCGGGATCGTCCACCGAGAACGCGTGCCGCATGAGGACCGACGGGCATGCGCGCGCCGCGATCGGGATCACGGAGACATCGTCGTAGTCTCCGAAGCCGAACCCCTCGCGCGCCAGCGCCCACGCCGCGCTCTCGATCGTCGCGCCGCCCGCGGGGCCTCCCTCGACCGACCACGCGCAGCGCACTTCGCCCTGCGCCGACGTGCCGAGCGCCGCCCGCGCCTCGCCGTTCGAAAGCAGCATCAGCGGGTTCCCCTCGCGAAGCTCGAGCGCCGGGGCGTCGAGCGCCGGAGCGCCGAGCGCCGCCTCCAAAGCCCGCGCGCAGAACGCCGCCCGCATCGCGCCGAGCGGCACGGCTTCGAGCGCGAAGCCGCACCACACGCCCTTGCCCGGCCTGTGCACGCCCACGATGCCGGCGGCCGCATTCATGACGGCGGCCGAGACTCCCGTCACCGGTCTGATCTGCGTGAGCACGGTCGCGCCCGAGCGCTGCCAGTCCGTCGTCGCGCCGACGCCGATCGGGCCCAGGCCGGCGAATTCGCCGTACGACGTGAGCGTCGTGGGCGCCGCCAGGTCGGCGCCGAACTCGACTCCCATGCGCGCGAGAAACGCGCGCGCCTGCGCGCCGCCGCTCGCGGCGATCCACGACGCGGCCGCGCCGCCGGTGACGACGGCCCGGCCCCCGCCGTCCAGAAAGCGCACGAGAAGCTCCGCCGCGGCTTCGGGCAGCACGTTGTCGGCCTGCTCGCCGAAGTCGAGCGCGATCGCGTCGTAGGCATCGAGGGCGAAGTCGCCCAGCGCCTCCTTCTCGGCGAAATCGAGCGCCGCATCGGGCCGCGCCGCATGCAGCGCCGCCGCGTGCTCGAGGGCGCCGTCGCGGCCGCCCGGCGTTCTGCCCGGCTCGAGCCTGAGCACGTTGCCGAGCCGGTCGGTCAGCCAGGTGACGCTCCGGACCACGCCCTCATCGCCCGGGAAGGCATGCACGAGCAGTATCCGCGCGCACTCCGGGCCGCCGGGCAGGACAACGCCGGCCGTCGCCGACGGCAGGGACTCGCCGCCGGCGTTCACGGCCGTGACGCGGAAGAAACGCGGCACGCCCGCGGGGAGATCGACGAGCGTCGCGCTCGTCGCCGCCGTCTCGCCGTCGAGCGTGAACGCGAGGCCGTCGCGGCTCACGGCGACGCGGAAGTACTCGGCCGCGCCCGCGCCGCACGCTTCCGTGCCGGAGGGCCCCGCGCGCCACGAGAGACGCACGCTTCCGGCGTCGACCGCGCGCGCGGCCAGCCCCTCGGGCGGCTCGGGGAGCATGACCGCGGCGTCGCCGTCCCAGTAGCGCACGACGGCGTGATAGATGGCCCGCGTCACGATGCGGCGCCACAGGGGCGAACGCTCGGCAGCCAGGTCGGCCGGATTGTCGTGAAACGCGCTCTCGATGAGCGCGCCGGGCATGGTCTCGAGCAGCCTGAGCTCGCCGAAGTTCGCCTCGTTGGTGCCGCGGTCGACCCAGTCGGGGTCCCAGACCTCCCGCAGGTCCTTCACGATCTCCTCCTGCAGGAGGTCGCGAAGGAGCCTGCTGCCGGGCGGAGTCCCGCCCGTCATGCTGTAAGTCTCGGTGCCCGTGCCGCCGCCGGCGTTCGTGTGGTAGGAGAGAAAGAGCGCGTCCCCGCCGCCCTCGCGCTCCCACTCCGAGTACCGCGGCCGGCACGTCACGTCGTCGGAGCCGTCGCCTTCGGACAATGGGTTGTAGACGGACTCATCCGCTCCCTGGTAGTGCGCCCAGTAGACCGAGCACTCGTGGTAGCGCAGGTGGCCCGAGATCCCGCCCACGCCGTCGTTGGGCTCGACCGATCCCATGCCGCCGCCAATGCGGATCGCGTCGGCGACGACGATCCTCGTCGTGTCGGCGCCGTCGGCCGAGATCTCGATCGTCTGCCCATCGCCCGCGAAGAAGAAGTGCCAGCCGGCGAAGCGCCACGTGCTCCCGTGGCTCTGCTGGTCGATGCGGACGCTTTCGACGCCCCCCGCGTGCCGCACCCTGACGAGCGCGCCCGCGGTTCGGTCCGTTCCCGCCGGGTACCACAGGTAGAGCGGATAGCGGCCCGATTCGGGAAACGACGGGCGAAAGCGCGCCACCGCGCTCGATCCCGGCGCCACGCTCGCGTACCGCGCGCCGCCGCCGTAGCCCTCGAGCTCGATCGGCAGCCACGTCCCTTCCTCCTCGTAGCGCGGGTCGGTGTCATCGATGATGATCTCGACCGGCGAGGGACATTCCGCGCGGCACGGCCAGACGTCCGCGCCCGCGCGGCGCAGGTACTCGGTGAGAAACGCGAAGCAGGTGTCCGCGGTCTCGACATCCTCGCAGATGAGCTCTATCGCAGGGCGCTGCGTGAGCCACCCGTACGTCGCGTGGTAATAGAAACCGTGGCCCGGGCTCAGGAAGACGGTCTTTCCATCGAGCCCCGCCGCCGAAAGGCCGAGCACAAGGGCGCACACGCCGCCGAGGACCATGAGAGCTCCTTCCCGCACGATGCCCGCGCAACCGACCCGCGTTCTCCTTCGATTATACTGTGTACGCGCCGTCATATGTAGGGAGGCTACGACCATCGATGCGAGAACTCGCCGGCGCGGATGTGCCGTGCGCGTGCGGAATCCCCGCCGTCTTGCGTCGGCAGGCAACATCGAGTATCTTCTTTCCTCGGGTTTCGGTGGCGCTGCCGGACGGCCATCGGCGCGTCGTGGAGGTGTGCTTCTTGGAACAGAAGACCGGACCGCTTGACCTTGCGAAGTTGATCAAGCAGCGCGCGCCCGGCGCGCCGGCGCGTCCGATGCGCCGGGCCGAGAGTCCCGCCCCTTCGCACCTGCCGCCCCCCGCCGAGAAGGCCGTGGCGGAAGGCGCATCGCGGGCGCGCGACTGGCTGTTGTCGCGCCGGAACGACGCGGGGTACTGGGTCGCGGAGCTCGAGGCCGACACCACCGTCGAGAGCTACTTCATTCTCTTCCGCACCTTCATGGGGCGGCACGACGATCCGCGCATCCCCGGGTACGCCAAGACGATCCGCGGCTGCATGCTCCCGCAGGGGGGCTGGGCGACCTACGAGAACGGCCCGCCCGAGCTCTCCGTGTCGGTCTTGAGCTACTTCGCGCTCAAGGTCGCGGGCGTCTCCGCGGACGAGGAGGACATGCGCCGCGCCAGGGAGGTCATCCTCGACCTCGGCGGCGCCGCGAACGCGAGCACGTACACGAAGTTCTACCTCGCGTTCTTCGGGCAGTACGCGTGGTCGCACGTGCCGGCGGTGCCGCCCGAGATGATCCTCCTGCCCTCGAAGAGCCCGATCAACATCTATTCGATCTCGTCGTGGGCGCGCGCGATCTTCGTGCCGATGTCGATCCTCTACGCGCTCAAGCCCGTCTGCGCGATCCCGCCCGAATGCGGCGTCGACGAGCTGTTCGCCGGCGGCCGGGAGAACGCCGACCTGTCGATGCCGCGGCCGCCGAGAGTCTTCTCGTGGAGCACGGTCTTCCTGCTCACCGACAAGGCGCTCAAGATGGCCGAGAAGTTCCCGATCGCGCTCGCGCGCAAGGTGGCGATCAGGCGCGCGGAGCGCTGGATGCTGCGGCGCTTCGAGCGATCGGGCGGCCTGGGCGCCATCCTTCCCGGCATGGTGAACAGCATCATGGCGCTCCGCTGCCTCGGCTACCCGGATGACCACCCGGCGATCGCCAAGGGCCTGCGCGACCTGGACGCCCTGGAGATCCACGACCCCGAGGATGACGCGATCCGCGTGCAGCCCTGCCATTCGCCCGTGTGGGACACGGCGATCTCGACCTACGCGCTCGGCGTGGCGGGCGCGTCGGTCGACGACGAGCCCCGCCTGCGGGCATCGGCCGCGTGGCTGCTGTCCAAGGAGGTCAGGACCAAGGGCGACTGGAAGGTCAAGAACCCCGCGCCGCCGAGCGGCTGGTACTTCGAGTTCGAGAACGAGTTCTATCCCGATGTCGACGACACGGTCATGGTGATGATGAGCCTGCGCACGCTCTACGCGCCGGGCGCATCGGCGGCGGTCGACGCCGCGGTCGGGCGCGGGCTGCAGTGGGTCCTCGGCATGCAGAGCGCGAACGGCGGCTGGGCGAGCTTCGATCGCGACAACGACAAGAGCTTTCTGACCAACATGCCGTTCGCCGACTTCAACGCCATGATCGATCCCAGCACGGCCGACATCACCGCGCGAGTGCTGGAGATGTTCGGCGTCGTGGCGCCGGAGCAGTTCAACCCGTGGCACCCGGCCGTGCGGCGCGCGCTCGAGTTCATCCGCAAGGACCAGTGCGAGGACGGCTCGTGGTACGGCCGCTGGGGCGTCAACTACATCTACGGCACGTGGCAGGTGCTGCGCGGCCTCAGGCTCATCGGCGAGGACATGAGCAAGGACTACGTGCGCGCGGCGCTCCGGTGGTTGATGAGCGTGCAGCGCGACGACGGCGGCTGGGGCGAGCGCGCGGATTCGTACGATTTCCCGAACCGCAAGGGCGCGGGGCCATCGACGGCGTCCCAGACCGCGTGGGCCCTCATGGGGCTTCTCGCCGGCGGCGAGGGGCACAGCCAGGCCGCTCGACACGGCCTGCGGTACCTGCTCGGCGCGCAGCGCTTCGACGGCACGTGGGATGAGGCGGAGTGGACCGGCACGGGCTTCCCCCGGGTGTTCTACCTGCGCTATCACTTCTACCGGCACTACTGGCCGCTCATGGCGCTGGCGCAGTATCGCCGCTTTCTACGCGGCTACCGGCCGTAAGGGGCCCGACGGGCGCGGCTCACTCCTCGGTGGGGATCTCGCCCGGGGTGGCGCGGCCGATGAACGCGCCGGTGCGCGTGTCGACCTTGACGAAGTCGTCCGTCACGACGTGGGAAGGGACGCGTATCTCCAGCCCGGTCTCGAGCGCCGCCGGCTTGGTGACGTTCTTGACCGTGTCGCCGCGGGCGCCCGGGTCGGTCTCCACGACCTTGAGGACCACGGCCGCGGGCAGGTCGAGCGACACCGCGATGCCTTCGTAGAACTGCACCTTGACCTTGCTGTTGTGCCGGACGTATGGAATCTGGTCCTTCACCAGCGCGGCGGGGATCGTCAACTGCTCGTACGACTCGGTGTCCATGAAGACGTAGCTGTCGCCTTCCTGGTAGAGATACTCCAGCTCGCGTCCTTCGAGAAACGCGTAGGTGAGATCGTCCGTGCCGCTGTGGCGGCGCTCGACGACCGTGCCCTTGACGAGGTTCTTGATCGTGATCTGGTAGTACGTCCGCCAATTGCCGCGCGTCACCGGGCTTATCTGGAGGATCTGCCAGAGTTCCTTGTCGATCTCGACGTACATACCCTTCTTGATTTCGTTGACCTTCATGGCTCCCTCGCGCGCGCGTAAAAGACGTTTCGCGCCTCGACGCCGGGCAGGCTGCCGCGGGCGAAAGGATGCGATTATAACGGCGCCCGCGCCGGGCAACAAGGTGATCCCCGAATCTCCCCGTCCGTCAACGGCCCTTCCGGGGGGCGCGCGACGTCGCAAGCTCGAGGACGATCCAAAGGCCCACGCCCGTGCAGATCGCCGCATCCGCGACGTTGAAGTTCGGCCACGTCAGCGTGCGGCCGCCGATCGAGACGTACGCGTGGAAGAAATCCCGCACGGCGGCATACACGACGCGGTCGTACAGGTTGCCGGCCGTGCCCCCGGCGATGCACGCGAGGGCCGCAACGAGAAGACGGCTGTGCACGCGCCCGTAGAGCACGTACGCGATGATTCCCGCGAGCGCCGCCACGGACACGATGATGAGAAACCAGTACCATCCCCTGAACCAGCCGCTGAAAGCGCCGGCGTTCATGACGCACTGCAGGTCGAAGAACCCCGGGATGACGTCGATCACGCGATCCGCATCGACGTACGGCCCATCGGCGCGCCGAATGATGCGCGCGCCCGCGGCGCGGAATACGACCCATTTGCCGGCAAGATCCAGCACGAACAGGCTGAGCGCGAGCGGCACGAAAAGCGCGGCCTTCTGCCTCGCGGGCAGAGCCGAGCCGGAGTCGATCGGTCGGGTATCGGGCATTCGGCGGTTTTCCCTGTCTGACGGCATGATTTCTCCGCGTTCCGGGCGGGCTGTGGCGCGCGTAATTCTATCATGCGCACGGAGCCGAAAGAAGGCTGCCGGGTGGGCGTTCACGACGGCATGATGCTTCTGCAACCCCCGAGATGGCCCCGCATCGTGTGCTCTCCCATGCATCTTCGCGGTGAAAACCTGCTGAAAACCACTAGATGACGCTTTCATCATCGACGCGGAAGTCTGTGGAATGGCATTCACGAAGATCTCGCGGGGTTCAAAGCATGCGCCCGTGGGCCATCGATCAACTGTCAACCGACGCGGTTTTCAACAGTCTCTCTCTTCTATAAAAACAATATAAACACAATCATTTTAATAACTTAGGTTCGAGTATAACCTGTTTTTCAACACTTTCTTACATGACTATGACAGGTACTAGGATATTTACCTGTTCTCTGTTCTATTCTCTCTTCTCTCAACCAGCGCGACGACCTACCATTCGTATGTAATTAATTAAAAACAATCATATCAGAGGTCAGAATGGAAGGCACAGGCGCCTTTGCCTCTTACCGAAATATAGTATATAATGACGCCCTTCTCGGTACGAATGGTGCGACATTCGCCTGTCGGCAGAGGAGCCATAATGCGGCGCAGTCGCCTGGAAAAGCCGGTCATGCGGCCGTAGTTGCGGTCGTTCGGAATCGACGGCGAGAAGGAAGCGAGGAGCACGCGGTGACGTCGGTGCGGTGTGTACGGCGGTGATAATTGCAGAAGGGGGGGTGCCATGAAAGCGGTGTGCAGACGGAGCAGTCTTGCCGAGGCTCTGGGCGTCATAACGGCGGCGGTGCCGGCGCAAGCGCCGACGCCCGTGGCGCATGATGTTCTCATCTCGGTCGACGCCGAGGGGATGAGGCTTCAGAGCACGGATCTGACGATCTTCAGCGAGGTCAAGGTGCTCGAGCTCAAGGAGACGATCTCGGGCGAAGCCCTGGCGCCGGCCGGCCGCATTGCGAGCCTCATTCACGAGCTCGACAGCGAGCTCGTGACGATCGAGCGCGAGGAGGGACAGTACGGACTGCGCATCTGCGCGGGCAAGGATGATTTCAAGATCATGGGACACGACCCGGGAGATTTTCCGAGCAGTCCCGCGGCCACGCAGTGCGCCGGTTTCGAGGTTGAAACCGCAACGCTTGCCGAGGCGCTGCGGGGCGTCGCCTTCGCCGCATCGAAGGATCCGTCCCGGCAGCAGCTCATGGGGGTCGCCTTCATTGCCGAGGGATCCAAGGTGCACTTCGTCGCCTCCGATGGCAAACGGCTCGCCGAGTACGTCGTGGCCGTCGCCGAGCACTCGGACAAGCGCAGGGAAGGAATCGTGCCGCTCGCGGCGGTCGAAGCGGTCGGGAAGCTGCTGCCGATGGACAGCGGCCGCGCGCACGTGCAGATCGATCCGGAACTGCAGCAGGTCGTCGTCTTTCACGAGCGCGGCCGCGTGATGTGCCGGCTCATCGAGGGGCAGATGCCCGATTACGTGTCGCTGATCCCCGGCGAGTTCACCACCACGATCGAGAGCTCGGCGCGCGAGTTTCTCGCGGCGGTGAGAAAGGCGGCGGTGCTGACCACGCGAGAAAACGCCATCGTGAGCCTGGAGTACCGCGACGGCGGCCTGTCCGTTCGCGTGTCCTCCCAGGAGGTGGGCTCGGGCGTGGTGCCGATCGAGAACGTGACGGCGAGCGGCGATGCGATCGACGTGAGCTTCGCGGTGCAGTTTCTGAGCGACGGGCTGCGGGCGCTCGGGGATGCGCCCGTCAGGCTGGGGCTGCAGAAGGGCGGCGGCGCCGCGGTCATGCACTCGGGGCGCGCGTTCCGTTATGCGTTCATGCCCGTCAGGTTCCGGGGCGCGGGAGAGGAGGCATGAAGACCGCACGCAAGGACTTCGTGTCGATCAAGGGGATCGTCAACGGCGTGCTCCGAAAGGTCCGGGCGCGCAGCGGTCCCCGTGCGCGCGCGGAGGAGATCTGGACGCGCGTCGTGGGCGAGGAGCTCGCGGCGCTCGCGCGCGTGAGCGGCGTCTCGGCCGATGCGGTCGAGATCGAGGTCACCGGCGCGGCGGCGCGGGCGGAACTGAGCTCCTTCTACCGCGATCGGTATCTGAAGGCGCTCAAGGATGCCGGCCTGGCGCACCTGCGCCGCGTGCACTTCACCATGAGCGACGCCCGACAAGAGCATTAGGCCGGAGGCGGCGGCAACCATGTCAGAGACGTATGATTCCAGGAGCATAAAGGTCCTCGAAGGGCTGGAGGCCGTCCGCAAGCGGCCGGACATGTACATCGGCAGCACCGGCGACGACGGCCTGCACCACCTCGCGAACGAGATTCTCGACAACTCGATCGATGAGGCCCTGGCCGGCTTCGCGGACAAGATCTGGGTCGATGTCGGCGAGGACGGCACCATGGCGATCCGCGACAACGGCCGCGGCATCCCCGTCGACATGCACGAGGAGGAGGGCGTGTCCTCGCTGCAGGTGGTGCTGACCAAGCTGCACGCGGGCGGCAAGTTCGACCACGGGTCGTACAAGGTGTCGGGCGGCCTCCACGGGGTGGGCCTCTCCGTCGTCAACGCCCTCAGCGAGTGGCTCCAGGTCGAGGTCTACAAGGACGGCTGGATCTACCGGCAGACGTACGCGGGAGGCGCGCCGCAGAGCCCCGTCGAGCGCATCGGCAAGACGGACATGCGCGGCACGAAGGTCATGTTCCGCCCCGACACCGAGATCTTCTCGACCGTGGTGTGGGATTACGGAATGCTGTGCAAGCGCTGCCGCGAGCTCGCCTTCCTCAATCCCGGCGTGCGCATCAAGATCCGCGACGCGCGCACGGACAAGGAGGAGGAGTTCGTCTTCGCGGGCGGCATCGTGTCGTTCGTCGAGTACCTCGGCGAGAGCCGGACGCCGATCCATCCGGAGGTGATCCACATCGCGGGCGAGCAGGGCACGACGCAGATCGATGCGGCGTTCAGGTACGATGACGGCTATTCCAGCGATACCATTTACACCTACGTCAACAACATCCGCACGATCCACGGCGGCACCCACGAGAGCGGCTTCCGCTCGGGCCTGACGCGGGCGCTCAACCGCCACGGCAAGGTCGCGAGCATCTTCAAGGACGACGTCACCCCCGACGGGCGCGACTACCTGGAGGGGCTCTGCGCGGTCGTGAGCGTCAAGGTCCTCGATCCCAAGTTCGAGAGCCAGACCAAGGTGCGTCTGGCCAATCCCGAGGTCGAGGGCGCGGTCCAGTCGATCGTCATGGAGAAGCTGGGCACGTTCTTCGAGGAGAAACCGGCGGTCGCGAAGGCGATCCTGATGAAGGCCGTGCTCGCCGCGCGCGCCCGCGAGGCCGCGCGCAAGGCGAGGGAGCTCACGCGCCGCAAGGGCATCCTCTCCAGCGGCGGCCTCCCCGGCAAACTCTACGACTGCGTGCGGCGCTCGCGCGACGGCACCGAGCTCTTCATCGTGGAGGGCGACTCGGCCGGCGGCTCGGCCAAGCAGGGCCGCGTGCGGGAATACCAGGCGATCCTCCCGATCCGCGGCAAGATCATCAACGTCGAGAAGGCGCGCCTCGACAAGGTGCTCAACCACACCGAGGTGCAGACGCTCATCTCCGCGATCGGCGCGGGCGTCGGCAGCGACGAATTCGACCTGGAGAAGGTCAGGTACGGCAAGGTCATCATCATGACCGATGCCGACGTCGACGGCTCCCACATCGCGACGCTGCTCCTGACGTTCTTCTTCCGGCAGATGCGGCCGCTGCTCGAGGCCGGCGGCGTGTACCTCGCGCAGCCGCCGCTGTACCGCGTCATACACCGCAACAAGGAACGCTACGTGCAGAAGGACGAGGATCTGCGGCGGTACATCGTCGAGGTGGGGCTCAAGGAGGTGAAGTTCACGCGCGCGGGAACGGGCGGCCCCATGGAGAGCGCCGCGCTCAATCGTGCGCTGGCCGCGGTCGCGCACGCCGAGAGCTACCGCGGGTCGCTGGAGAAGAAGGACATGCCGCTCGAGCGGTTCCTCGGGATGGCCAAGGGCGGCCAGCTTCCGATCCTGCGCGTGCGCTGGAACGGCATGGAGCGCATCTTCTACACGGAGAACGAGTATGCGGAGTTTCTCCAGGAGCGCCAGGCCGAGAAAGGCGCGGATCTCACGATCGGCGAGGCCGACGGCCACGTGCCCGATGGGGCGGACTTCACGGTCTGGGAATTCACCGAGGCCGTGCCCATGAGCCGCATCCTCAAGGAGCTGACCGAGGTGGGGTTCTCGGCCGCCGACTATCGCCGGCCGGCCGACGCGCCGCCGTTCGGGACCGCGGCCACGGGCGGCGAGGAGCGCCCCCTGAAGGATCTGGGCGCGCTGGCGGAGCTCGTGCGCGAGAAGGGCCAGGGCGCGGTCAGGTACCAGCGCTTCAAGGGCCTGGGCGAGATGAACGCCGAGGAGCTGTGGGAAACCACGATGAAGCCCGAGAACCGGACGCTGCTCAGGGTGCGCCTGGAGGATGCGGCGCGCGCCGATGAGATCTTCACGATTCTGATGGGCACCAACGTGGAGCCGCGGCGACAGTTCATCGAGCGCTATGCGCGCGATGCGAGAAACCTCGACATATAGGAAACCGCGCGCGGCGGGGGATGCACAATGACCGAAGAAACCGGCGAGCGGCCAGCGGAGCGGATCGAAGAGCTGGACATCGAGGAAGAGCTCAAGAGCGCGTACCTCACGTACGCGATGAGCGTGATCATCCAGCGCGCGCTGCCCGATGTGCGCGATGGCCTGAAGCCGTCGCAGCGGCGGATCCTGGTCGCCATGAACGACCTGAATCTCGCGCCGCGCGGCCGTTTCCTGAAGTGCGCGAAGATCGCCGGCGACACGTCGGGCAACTACCATCCGCACGGCGAGAGCGTCGTGTACCCGACGCTCGTGCGCATGGCGCAGCCGTGGAACATGCGCCACCGCCTGATCGACGGCCAGGGCAACTTCGGCTCCCCGGACGGCGACCCGCCCGCGGCCATGCGCTACACCGAGGCGCGGCTGACCGGCGAGGCCATCGAGCTCATGGAGGACCTCGACAAGGAAACCGTCGATTTCATTCCGAACTTCGACGGCCGGCTCCAGGAGCCGACGGTCCTGCCGAGCAAGTTTCCCAACCTGCTCGTCAACGGCAGCTCGGGCATCGCGGTCGGCATGGCGACGAGCCTCCCGCCGCACAACCTGGGCGAGGTCATCGACGCGCTGAAGGCGGTCGTCGCGAACCGCGCGATCACCGTGCGCGAGATCCTGGAGATCCTGCCCGGGCCCGATTTTCCGACCGGCGGCATCATCTGCGGCCGGGCGGGCATCCGCAGCGCCTACGAGACCGGCCGCGGGCTCATCACGATCCGCTCGCGGACCGACATCGAGGAGGAGGACGGCCGGTCGCGCATCGCCGTCACCGAGGTGCCCTACCAGCTCACGAAGACCAAGCTCATCGAGGTTATCGTCGACCAGATCAAGGCCGAGCGCATCACGGGCATCGGCGACGTGCGCGACGAGAGCGACCAGAAGGGCCAGCGCCTCGTCATCGAGGTGAAGCGCGGCGAGGACCCCGCCCTGGTCCTGAATCAGCTCTACAAGTTCACGCCGCTGCAGTCGACGTTCAGCATCATAAACATCGCGCTGGTCGACGGCCGGCCGCGGACCCTCGGCATCAAGGAGCTGCTCCTCGCCTTCGTGCGCCACCGCTTCACGGTCATCCGGCGCCGGACCGCGTTCCTGCTCAGGAAGGCCGAGGCGCGGGCGCACATCCTCGAGGGCCTGCTGCGCGCGCTGGCCATGATCGACGAGATCATCGCCGAGATCAAGGCGTCGGCGAACCCGACCGAGGCCGGGCAGCGGCTCATGGACCGCTTCGGCTTCACCGAGCCGCAGGCGACCCACATCCGCCAGATGCAGCTCCAGGCGCTGACGGGCCTGGAGCGCGAGCGCCTGCAGGCCGAGCACCGCGAGCTTGTCGAGAAGATCGCCTACCTGCGGCGGGTGATGGCCGAGGACGACATGGTCTACGCCATCATGATCGAGGAGTGGGAGGGGCTCAGGAAGAGCTGCGCCGACGCGCGGCGCACGACCTTCGCGGAGACGGCCGAGGAGCTCGAGGACGAGGACCTGATTCCCGAGGAGCAGGTCGTCGTGACGGTCACGCGCGAGGGGTATCTCAAGCGCACGAGCCTGGATGCGTACCGCATTCAGGGCCGCGGCGGCGTCGGGATTCGCGGCCTCGATGCCAAGGAAGGCGATGTGGTGCGCAGCGTCTTCGTGGCCTCGACGCACGATCACGTGCTGTTCTTCACCAGCCGGGGCCGCATCTACTGGCTCAAGGTCTACCAGCTCCCGGACATGGACCGCGCGAGCCGCGGCCGCGCCGCCGTCAACCTGCTCAATCTCCAGGATGACGAGCGCATCGCGCAGGCGCTCTGCCTGAAGGAGCTGTCAGGCGGGTGCCTGATCTTCGCCACGCGCCTCGGCGTCGTGAAGCGGACGGAGCTCGAGGCCTACAGCCGGCCGCACAAGACCGGGATCTACGCCATCCTCCTCGACGAGGGCGACGAGCTCATCGCGGTCGAGCGCTGCGCCGACGCGGATGACATCATGCTCGTGACGCGCGACGGCCAGGCCAACAGGTTTCCGGCGAGCGAGGCGCGGCCCATGGGCCGCACGGCGCACGGCGTGCGGGGCATCGCGCTCCGCGGCGAGGACCGGCTCGTCAGCCTGGCGGTCGTGCGCGAAGACATGTTCCTGTACACGGTGTGCAGCAACGGCTACGGCAAGCGCACGGCGGTCGCCGAGTACCCGCGCCATCGCCGCGGCGGGAGCGGCGTGCGCGACATCCGCACGAGCGGCCGCAACGGCGCCGTCGTTGCGGCGCAGGCGGTGGCGGATGGCGACGACGTCATGCTCATCACCGTGGGCGGGCAGGTCATTCGCGCGCCGGTCGGCGATGTGTCGCCCATCGGCCGCGGCACCATGGGCGTCAGGGTGATCCGCCTGCGCGGGGGCGACGCGGTCGCGTCCCTGGAGCGCATCTCGGCCGAGGACATCGCCGCGAACGGCGCGGCGGCGAACGGCGCGGGCGGGGAAGACGAAAGCCGCGCCGCGCGGCCCCCGCGCGCGGCCGAGCACGGCGAGCCGTTCGATGCGGCCGACGAGCTCCCGCCCGAGGAATCGCCCGCCGAGGACGAGGAATAGGCGCCGCCCGCCGGGTTCCCTCCCTGCGGCCGGTTCCCTCCCTGCGGCCCCCGCGGGGGCCGCAATGGCGTTGCGCCGCGCGCGGCGGCGAGGCAAGCGCTTTTATTTTTGGGCGTTCACCCGGCCGCGTACTTGAATCACGGCGTGGTATGGGCCAAGATGGGATGCTGCAGCGCATTGCCGACGAGGACAGAGTACGTGACAGACGACGAGAAGCCGTTGGTCGTTCAAAGCGACTTCACGATTTTCCTCGACGTGCACAGCCCGGTGTTCCGCGAGGCGCGGGACAAGCTCATGCGCTTCGCGGAGCTGGTGAAAAGCCCGGAGCATATGCACGTCTACAGAATTACTCCGCTTTCACTGTGGAACGCCGCCTCCGCGGGCGCCTCGGCGGCCTCGATCATGGAGACCCTGGAAGGCCTGAGCCGCTATGCGGTCCCTCCCAACCTGGCGGCCGAGATCGAGGAGAAGACGAGCCGCTTCGGCCTGCTCAAGCTCGTGCGCGATGACGGCGCGCTGCTCCTGGCCGCCCGCGATGACGAGATCCTGCGGGAGGTCCTCTCCCTGAGCCGGATCAAGGACTACGTGCTCGACCGGAACGGGGGCGCGCGCTGCGTCGTCGACCCCGGCCGGCGCGGCCAGCTCAAGCTCGCCCTCATCAAGGCCGGCTACCCGGTCGAGGATCTCGCCGGGTACCGGGCGGGAAGCCCGCTGTCGATGGGCCTGCGCGCGACGGCGATGTGCGGGCTTCCGTTCGCGCTCAGGCCGTACCAGTCCGAGTCGGTGGACGCGTTTCACGCCGGCGGCACGGTCCACGGCGGCAGCGGGGTGGTGGTCCTTCCCTGCGGCGCGGGCAAGACGATCGTCGGCATGGCCGTGATGGCCGAGATCGGCATGTCGACGCTCATCCTCTCGACCAGCGTGACGGCGCTCAGGCAGTGGCGCCGCGAGCTGCTCGAGAAGACCACCTTGACCGAGGACCAGATCGGCGAGTACAGCGGCGAGGCCAAGGAAGTCCGGCCGGTCACGCTGTCGACCTACCAGATCATGACCTACCGGCGCAGCAAGACGGATGCGTTCTCGCACCTCGATATCTTCTCCAAGGGCGACTGGGGTCTCGTGGTCTACGACGAGGTGCATCTCCTACCCGCGCCGGTCTTCAGGTTCACGGCCGAGATCCAGGCCACCCGCCGCCTGGGGCTCACGGCCACGCTGATCCGCGAGGACGGCCGGGAGGATGAGGTGTTCAGCCTCATCGGCCCGAAGAAGTACGACATTCCGTGGCGCGTGCTGGAACAGCACGGCTGGATCGCCGACGCCCGCTGCGTGGAGATCCGCGCGGAGATGGAGCCGGCGCTGCGGGCGCGGTACCTGTCGGCGGGCGCGCGCGAGAAATTCCGCCTGGCGAGCGAGAACCCGCGCAAGCAGGATCTCGTGGTGCGGCTCGTCGGGCGGCACGCGGACGACCTGGTGCTGATCATCGGGCAATACCTCGAGCAGCTCGAGCGGCTGCGGCAGGCGCTTGCCTGCCCGCTCATCACCGGGAGGACGCCGCACAAGACGCGCGAGGAGCTCTACGCGAAATTCCGCCGCGGCGAGATCAGGGTTCTCATCGTGAGCAAGGTCGGCAATTTCGCGGTCGACCTTCCGGATGCCAACGTCGCGATCCAGGTGTCGGGCACGTTCGGCTCGCGCCAGGAGGAAGCGCAGCGCCTGGGCCGCATCCTGCGGCCCAAGGCCGGCGGCGGCGGGGCCCGCTTCTACTCGATCGTGACGCGCCAGACGCGCGACCAGGAGTTCGCCGAGAAACGCCAGCTCTTTCTCACGGAGCAGGGCTACGAGTACGAGATCCACGACGCACGCAGGTACGAGGAGCCGACGCCATGAAGCTGCATGAAGCGCTCGAACGCCTGCAGAAATCGCAGTTGCAGGTGTACTTCCAGTACTGGAGCCCGAACGCGGCCAAGGACGGCCCGCGCGACCATCTCGTGCGCAAGCTCATGCCGGTGATGGCCGATCCGGGGCGGATCTGCCGCCGGTTCGATGCGCTCAAGCCGCCCGAGCGGAGCTTCCTCGAGGCGCTGCTCTTGCTGGCGGACGCGACGGGCACCGTGTCCGAGGTCCGTTCGCAGCGCGCGGCCCGGCGCATCCAGGATTTCGAGACCGAGACGATCCTCCGGCGCCTGAAGGAGCAGGGCTTCATCCACAAGGCGGACGGGGCGCGCAGCCCGCGGGCGGACTGCTTCACGGTCCCCGAGGAGATCGCCGCGGCGCTGCGCGGCAGCGTCGACGTGGACGAGAGGACATCGCTCGAGCTCATCTCGCGCGCGGCCGCCTGCCCGGGCGCGAAGATCGCGGAGGAGTTCCCGGACGGCGAGGTGGTGGTGCGGCGCGTCGGCAAGCTCAAGGATCCCGCGCTCAGGGCCGTCGTGAAGACGACGCTCGATGACCACGGCGGGATTCTGCCGCTCTCCGCGTGGCGCCGGGCGGGCGGCCGCAGCCGGCTGCACACCCCGGAGTGGCGCGCCGCCCTCGAAGAGCAGGCGCTGGGCACGACCGGCGTGCTCAACCTGAAGCGCTTCGGGATCGAGATCGAGGAGGAAGTCCTCTGCATCTACCAGGAAGCCGTCGAGGCCTGCGGCCGGACGAGCGCGTCCGGCGCCGGCGGCGAGTCCGTGATCAGCACGGGCTCCGATCTCATCGTCGACCTCAACCGGCTGCTGCAACTGCTCTATATCCAGCCGCTCGAGCTCACGCGCGAGGGCGTGCTGTACCGCCGCATGGAGGAGAAGCTCAAGCAGGAGTTCGTCCTCGCATCGTACGGGGGGCTCGGGGAGGGGCGGCTGCTCGAGTTGCTCGTGACGCTCGCCACCAAGCTCAAGCTCGTCGAGCGGACGGCCGGCCGGCTGCAGGTGCAGATGGCGCGCGTCAAGGCGTGGGAGCGCAAGGATGTCTGCGCGCGCGTCAAGCGGGTGTTCGAGGCCTTCTGCAAGGAGCACACGCGCGACCACTACAGCTTCCATCAGAAGTTCCTCAGGGAGATCGCGCTCAAGGAGCTCGCGGCCCTCGCGCCCGAGCGCTTCGTCGCGGCGCGCGGCTTCGTGCGCGCGGCGGTCGCGCGCTTCCTGTGCGGGCTCAAGCAACTGTCCGTCCCGGCGGCCTTCACCGAGCGCCTCGAGCGCAACGTCGTGGCCGAGGCGCTGTTCGTGCCCCTGGAGCGCCTGTACTACGATCTGTACCACTGGCTCGTGCACCGGCTGGGGCTGCTCGGCATCACCGATCTGGGGTACCGCGACGGGCACCTGGAGACGATCGCCTTGTCATCGCTGGGCGCGGCCGTGCTGGGACGCAAGGGCGCCGCGGCCGTGCAGGCGGGCGGGCTGCTGGTCAATCCGGACTTCGAGATCCTGCAGTTTCCGGGCGGCGCGCACGAGGCCGAGGACGCCTTCACGCTGAGCCGGTTCGCCGAGCGGATCGGCGCCGATCGCGTGAAGCGCTACCGCCTCACGCGCGAGAGCGTCAAGCGCGCGATCCTCGCGGGCATGCCGCTCGCGGCGATCGAGAGCTTCCTCAAGGAACGCGCGCGCACGGCGGTGCCGGGAAACGTGATCTACACGCTGGGGGAATGGGCCGAGGGCCTCGAGCTCGTGCGGCGCCAGCGGGCGATCGCGCTCAAGAGCATCACGTCCGAGGGCATGGACCGCCTGGCGGAGGCGCTCAAGGAAGGGCACTTCGCCTTCGAGCGCGTGGCCCCGACCGTGGCGCTGCTCTTCGGCGACAAGGCCGAGCAAGCGCTCCTCGCGCAGCGCGAGCGGCTGCAGGAGGACGGGATTTACATCGACTGAGGCTATAGCCTATAGCCTGAAGCCTATAGCCTCCTCCGGGAGGTTGCCATGCTCAGTGAACCGCGCACGAACGCGCTCCTTATCGAGCTCATCCACCTGCCGATGCAGCACTCCCCGGCCAGGCTGCGGAGCCTCTACCAGGAGCTGTGCACGCAGTGCGAGTTCGACAACTTCATCCGCAGGCCGAACGGCGCCGTCATCGAGCGGCCGGCATCCGAGGAGGCCGGCCTGGCGCGCCTGACGTTTTCGACCGACCGCATGCACTTCGTGGAAGAAGGCGGGCTTCTGACGATGGACAGCTTCTGCCAGCGCCTGGAAGCGATACTCGGGCGCTCCATGGACGTCCTCGGGATCCCGGTCTTCCTGATGGAGCTCTGCACGGTGCGCATGGTGGCCACGCCGGGCCACTTCGACTCGGCGAGCGACTTCATCGGCACGCGGCTCCTGAGCTTCGGGGCCGCCGATCTCTCGCAGCTCGGCCGGCCCACCAAGGTCTTCGGCCTCGTCCTCAGCGTGCCGCCGGCGCACGACCTGCGCGACAGCTACACGCTCAGGGTCGAGGTCTTCGCGCGCGATCCCAAGTCGCTGTACATGGAGAACGCGGGCACGTTCCGCACGCCGATCAACCGCGCCGACATCGCCGCGGCGGGCAGCGCGATGCGCGCGACGGGCGAATTCGTCACCGAGCGCCTCTGCCCCTTCCTCTCGAGCTTCGATGCGGCGCCCGGGAGCGGGTAGAGGAGGCTGGAGGATCGAGGCTATAGGCTACAGCCTATAGCCTCACCGCGACCCCACGCCCTCGATGACGAGCGTCCCGCCCGGGAAGTCGAGCGTGATCGCCAGGTCGCTGAAGAGCTCGATGCCCAGCACGCCCTCGATCTGCGGCCCGAGCCGCTGCCTGAACGCGGGAAGCACGTAGGCATCGACATCCGAGAACGCCGCATCGCCCAGGACGAGCCGCGGGATGCGCGTCGTCCCGGCCCGCGTTGCGACCCCGAGGCCGAGAAGGCTCGCATCGCCGAGCTCGGGCAGCCCGAGCTCGCGCGCGGTGTCCTCCGGCAGCACGCAGCGGCGCGCGCACGTGTCGAGCAGAAACCGCCGCAACGGCCCCGCGCCGAGCGACACGGCGATGCACGGCCGCCCATCGTCGAGGAAGCCGAGCGGCGCCGCGTGAACGCCGGGGCCTGGCGCGATGCGGCGCTCGTCGCGGAACCGCACCTCGCCCCGGCGAAGATCGATCGTGACGCAGAGGGGGTCGAGAAACGCCATGCCGAGAATCCCGTCGGCACGCTGGAGCGTGAAGCCGAGGAGATTGCGCTCGATATGCCCCGGGCTGATGAGGAACGGGGCGTGCCGGCACACGAGGCCCCCCGCGCGCAGCTCGTGGACGCACGTCCGGAACGTTTCTTCCTCGCTGCCGAGGAGCGTGACACGCGTGCGGCCGAAGACGGGCAGGCCGAGCTCCCCGACGAGCTCCGGGGAGAGCAGGCTGTACGGCGAACCCGTGTCGAGCAGCAGCGTGGCCTGGCGGCTCCCCAGGCGAACGGCCACCGCCGGAATGCTCATGAAGGGCGCGAGCGGCAACGAATCCTGCGCCGCGAACTCGATGGAGAAGGCGCCGCGGCACGGCGGCCCCCGGCGCTCGCCGAGCCGCTGCAGCGCCTCGCGATCGCTGACCGTGGCGGCGCAGCCGCAGGCGAGCAGCAGGCCGAGAAGACGCGGCAGTCGTTCCATGTCCACCGTGTGCGGCGCCGCCGCGGGCGCTCCGTACGTTGCAAAGGGAAAACGCGCGCGTCATCATACCGTCTGTATCGCGGGAGACAAACATGCGGCCGGAAACCGTCGAGGAGAAGGTGCGTGCGGCCTTCCACGCGCGCGCGGGCGGCGGCGCCGCGCCGCACCTCGT
>JBFZCA010000057.1:0-17583 GCA_041308205.1 Planctomycetota bacterium
ACCTTCTGTGCGCGGTCGCATTCACGATTCTGTACCTCAACCCCGAGCTGCTCTGGTCGATCTCGCTGCAGCTCTCGGTGGCGGCGGTCGCCGGGATTCTGCGCTTCGGAGCGCCGCCGGCCGCTCCCGCCCTTGCACGGCGCATCGCCCGACCCTCGCGCCTTGCATGGGCCGCCTCGCGCCTCCTGCTCGTGCCGGCCCGCATCTCGGTCGCCGCGTTCCTCGGCAGCCTGCCGCTCTCCGTCCACCACTTCGGCGTATGCCACCCATGGGGCGTCGCCGCCAGCATGGCGACCTGTCCCCTCATGGCCGTGGTGCTCACCTGCGGCGGTTGCGGCATCGTCGCCGCGCCCTTCTGCCTTCTCCTCGGCAAGCTCATCGCGCTGCCCGCCGTTCTCGCGCTCCACGGCATCGTCGCGTGCAACTCGCTCTTCGCGTCGCTGCCGTGGGACACCGTTCCGTTCCCCCAGACCCGGCCGGCCCTGGTCGCCATCGCCGGGCTCTGCATGCTGCTGCCCCGGACCCGCACGGCGTTCCTGGGCATGCTTGCGGCCCTGGCGTGCGCCATCCTTCTCCCCGCGCCCTGTCGTCTTCCGGAAGGCGCGTTCGCGTGCGAGTTCCCCGGGAGCCGCGCCGTTTTCCATCGCTCGGGCGACCGGATCGTCATCCTGGCCGATAACGTCCGCACGCGGGATCTCGGGCCCGTGCTGCACGCCCTGGCGCTCAGGTCGGCGGACGTCCTCGTGGCGCGCCGCCCCCCCGCCGGACTGCCCCTCGCGATCCGCATCTTCATGTCCGAGCCGGGCGCCGTCAGGCTCGGGGCCGGCCTCCGTGTCGAGGCCTTCGCGATGCCCTCGGGGGGCCTCGACCTGCGCATCACCGCCGCCGGCGCATCCGTCGCGCCGCCGGATCCGCCCCCGCGAGGCCCGCCCTCTTCCCCCGCCGATCGACCCCCGCTACGATGACCTGCGATCGGGCTGCGGCCGAGTCCCGCAGCGAGGAGACGCAATGACGGCAGTCTTGCTTCCGTTTCGAACGCTGGCATGGGAGGGCGGCATCGACGGCCGGTTCCTCATCCTCGATCAACGTCTCCTGCCCGCGGAAAAGAAGGAAATCCCGCTGGACACCGTCCACGCCGTGCGCGACGCGATCACCACGCTCGCCGTCCGCGGCGCTCCCGCGCTCGGCGCCGCCGCCGCCTACGGGCTCGTGGTCGCCGCGCGGGAGGGCGCCGATGCGGCCGGTGTCAGACGGTGCCTGCGCGAGGGCCGCGCGCGCCTCGCATCGTCCCGCCCCACGGCCCACAACCTCTTCTGGGGGCTCGACCGCGTGGCCCGCGCCGATGACGGCGCGGAGCAGGACCGCACGCGGTTGCTCGAACGTCTGCTTGCGGAGGCGCGCGCCATCGAGCGCGAGGATGCCGCCGCGTGCGAGGCCATCGGACGGCACGGCCTCGCCCTGCTGCCCGACCCCGTGCGCGCGATGACGCAATGCAACGCCGGGGCGCTGGCGACGTGCGGGATCGGCAGCGCGCTCGCGCCGCTGTACATGGCGCATGCGTCCGGCCGCGACGTGGCGGTGATCGCCCGCGAGACACGGCCGTTGCTCCAGGGCGCGCGCCTGACCGCCTGGGAGCTCTGCCAGGCCGGCATCGACGTCACCCTCATCGTCGATGCCGCCGCCGCCCACTGCATCGCGCGCGGCGGCGCCAACTGCATCATCGTCGGCGCGGACCGCATTGCCCGCAACGGAGACACGGCCAACAAGATCGGCACCTACGAGCTTGCGCTCGCCGCGGCGCGGCACGGCGTTCCCTTCATCGTGGCGGCGCCGCTGAGCACCTTCGACCCCGCCATGCGCACGGGCGACGAGATCGTCATCGAGGACCGCTCGGGCGACGAGATCTCCATGATCGGCGGGCGCCTGCGCGTGGCGCCCGAGGGCGTCCGCTGCGCCAACCCGGCGTTCGATGTCACGCCCGCCGATCTCATCGCGGCGATCGTCACCGAGAGGGGCATCGCCCGCGCGCCCTACGAGCGGTCGATCGGCGCGCTGCTCGGCTCGTACCCGCGGAGCGGCGGCGCGCCGTAGTCCGCACCGGCGGTCACCTGCGCGTTCTCCTCGGTGACCTCTGCGTCTCTGTGGTTTCTTCCCGTCTCCTTGCCGGCGCGCTCGTATGCCCGCGGCTGTTCGTCCTACCTGCCGGGAGCGCCGGCCCTCACCCGCGCTCCGCGGGGTCGCTCGCCAGCACCTGCTCCGCCTGCGCGCGGCGCGCGGCGAGAAGCTTGTTCCGCAGCGCGGCGTCGTTCAAGGCCAGGATCTGGAGCGCGAGCAACGCCGCGTTCGTCGCGCCGGGCGCGCCGATCGCCACCGCGGCCACGGGAACGCCGGGCGGCATCTGCACGGTCGACAGCAGCGCGTCCCGGCCCCCCAGCGCTCCGCTCGCAAGCGGGATGCCGATCACCGGGAGCACGGTCATGCTCGCGACCGCACCCGCCAGGTGCGCGGCCATGCCCGCGGCGGCAATGATCACGCGGCAGCCGTCCTTCTCCGCGCCCGCGACCAGCTCCCGCACGCGCTCGGGCGTGCGATGCGCGCTGGCGACGTGCAGCGCGTACGTCGCCCCGAACTCCTTGAGCGTCCGCGTCGCGGCCGCCAGGGTCTCGAGATCCGATGCGCTTCCGCAGAGAATCAAGACTTGCATGCTCACCCCCGGAACTGCGTCCCGATCAGGAGCCGGTAGATCTCCGCATACCGCGAGGCCGTGCCCGCGATCACATCGGGCGGAAGGTGCGGCGGAGGCGGCTGCTTGTTCCACCCGGAGCGCTCCAGCCAGTCGCGCAGGAACTGCTTGTCGAAGGAAGGCTGCGCGGCGCCCGGCGCGTACCGGTCCCCCGGCCAGAAGCGCGACGAGTCGGGCGTCAGCACTTCATCGGCCAGGATGATCGGGCCGTCCTTGCCGTCGGCCCCCCATTCGAACTTCGTATCGCACAGGATCACGCCGCGCGCGCGCGCAATCTCGCTCGCCTGCAGGTAGATCGCGATGCTGCGGTCGCGAAGCTCGCACGCCCGGTCTCTTCCCACGAGGGCCGCCATGCCGTCGAACGTCATGTCCTCATCGTGTCCGGCCGCGGCCTTGGTCGTCGGCGTGAAGATCGGCTCGGGGAGCTTGTCCGCTTCCCGCAGGCCGGGGGGCAGCGCGACGCCGCACACCTCGCCGCGCGCGCGGTACGACTTCAGGCCCGAGCCCGCCAGGTAGCCGCGCACGACGCACTCGACCGGAAAGATCGCAAGCTTCTTGACGAGCATCGAACGACCCTCGAGCAGTGCCTCGAAGCGCCGGACCTCGCGCGGCATCTCCGCCACGGAGCACGTGATCGCATGGTGCCGCACGCCTAGCTGCTCGAGCCAGAACATGGTCACGGCGGTCAGGATCCTGCCCTTGCCGGGAATGCCTTCCTGCATGACGACGTCGAAGGCCGAGATCCGGTCCGAGGCGATGAACAGGAGCGCATCGCCCAGGTCGTACACGTCGCGGACCTTGCCGCGCGAAAAGAGCTTCAGGCCGGGAAGGTCGGCCCTGCGCATCACGCCGTCTGCCATGCGTCACCTCGCGTACGCCCTCGTGGTTCCTCCGCACGCGTGCGGACGGGTATGGTACTCGATGCGGCGCGGCCGCGCCAGGGGCTCAGCGGACGGCGGGAAACGTCAGGCGATTGGCGTGACACAACGCGCAGGCCAGCGCGTCGCCCGCATCCGCCGGCCGCGGCGGCCTCGGCAGCCGCAGTATCCGCGCCACCATGGCCGACACCTGGCTCTTGTGGGCCCGGCCGTTGCCGGTGACCGCCGCCTTGATCTCCGCCGCCGAGTAGCTGAACGTCGCGAAGCCCGCCTCGGCCGCGGCCAGCAGGCACACGCCGCGCACCTCGCCGATCGTGAGCGCGCTCTGGAAGTTGCGGCCGCAGAAGACCTCCTCGATCGCCACCGCATCGGGAGCGATCCGCTCCAGAATCGCGTTGACGCCGCGCGCGACCGCGAGCAGCCGCTCGCCGCCCTTGAGCTCGGGGGGCACGCGGATCGCGCCGAACGCGACCGCCGTGATCGTCCGCGGCCCTTCCCACCGCACGGCGCCCCATCCCAGGACGTGCGAGCCCGGGTCGATGCCGAGGATCGTGGCAGGCTCATTTCGCATCGCGCGATGTCCTTCGCCTGAACACGAGCTTCAGCGGAATCTCGGGAAACGGGAAGCGCTCCCTGAGCTTGTTCTCCACGTACCGCCGGTAGGCGGGCGGAAACGCGGTCGGATCGTTCACGAAGAACACGAACGTGGGCGGCAACGCCTGGACCTGCGTCACGAAGTAGATGCGCGGCAGCCCGCGCGACCGCCGCCGCGAGGGAAGCTGCGTGATGGTCTCGGCGATCATGCGGTTGAGCTCGCCCGTCCCGACCCTGACCAGCGATTGCTCCCTGAGCGCGAACGCCACGTCGATGGCGCTGCGGATGTGCATGCCGCCCAGGGCCGACATGCACACGATCGGGGCGAACGCCAGCCCCGTCAGATGGGCGGTGACGTATTTCTGGTAGTCCTCGGGCGTGGCGATCTTCCTGCGGCCGGCCGCGTCCACCAAATCCCACTTGTTGATCACGATGACGCAGGGCTTGCCGGCCTCGACCAGCATCTGCGCAAGCTGCTTGTCGAGGCGCGCGATCTCGCGCGTCGCATCGATCAGCAGCAGCGCGACATCGCAGCGTTCGACCGCCGCGCGCGTGCGATGCTGGCCGTAGAAGTCCAGCGATCCCGCGATCTGCTTCCTGCGGCGCACGCCCGCCGTGTCGATGACCACGATCGACTTGTCGCCCCAGGCGATGCGCACATCGATGGCGTCCCGCGTCGTCCCGGGCGTCTCGCTCACGATGACCCGCGTCTCGCCGGCGAGCGCGTTCACGAACGTCGACTTGCCGACGTTGCGGCAGCCCACGATCGCGAGCTTGAGCTCGGGGGGCGGCGGCGCGGGCGCGGGGGGCATCGTCTCCAGCACCGCATCGAGGAGCTCGTTGAGCCCGCGGCGGTGCACGGCGCTCACGGCGATGGGGCTCCCCAGGCCGAGAGTCCCGAACTCGTACGCGGCGGCCTCCATGCGCGCGGTATCGACCTTGTTGACGACGACCTTCACGGCCGTGCCCCGGCGCCGCAGGCGATCGGCGATGTCGCGATCCTCCGGCGTGGGGCCGGCGAACGCATCGACGATGAACAGGATCATGTCCGCGCAGGCGATCGCGATCTCGATCTGCCCCTCGACGTCGGCTTCGAGGTCGTCGCGATCGACCATGCCGATGCCGCCGGTGTCGATCAGCTCGAACGTGCGGTCGAAATCCTGGATCTCGGTGCTGACCCGGTCCCGCGTCACCCCCGGCATCTTCGCCACGATGGCGAGCCGGTCCTTGGCGATCGCGTTGAACAGCGATGACTTGCCCACGTTGGGGCGGCCGACGATGACCACGCGCGGGAGCGTCATTCTCCATCCTCCGTGTAACGGCCGCCCGCCTTGAGCGCGACCAGCAGCACGGCGATGTCCGCCGGCCTGACCCCCGCGATCCTGCGGGCCTGTCCGATCGCATACGGCTTGACCTTCGCGAGCTTCTCGCGCGCCTCGCGCCGCATGCCGGCGACCGACGCGTAGTCGAAGTCGGGCGGCAGGCGCTTGCGCTCCCAGCGCCCGAGCCGCTCGACATCCTTGCGCTGGCGCTCGATGTACCCCGCGTACTTGCCCTCGATCTCGACCTCCTCGGCAATGTCCGCCGCGAGCCCGGCCAGCGCGGGCACCTCCCCGCACAGCGAGCGCAGCGCGACATCGGGCCTTCTGAGAACGCTCAAGAGATTCTTGCCCCCCCGGTGCGTGTTGGCAAGGGCCTCGAGCGTTTCTTCGACCGCGCGGCGCTTGGCCTCGACGCGCTCCTCGGCCTCCCGGGGCTGCAGGCCCAGCGCCGCGCCGCGCCTGACGAGCCTGAGATCGGCGTTGTCGTGCCTGAGCAGGAGCCTGAACTCCGCGCTCGAGGTGAACATCCGATAGGGCTCGGCCGGCGACAGCACGCACAGATCGTCCGCGAGGACGCCCAGATAGGCCTCATCCCGGCCGAGGATGAAGGGCTCGGCCCCGCGCAGCCTCAGGACCGCGTTGATCCCGGCAAGCAGCCCCTGGCCGGCGGCCTCCTCGTAGCCGGACGTCCCGCAGACCTGGCCCGCCAGGTACAGCCCCTCGACCGCCTTGGCCCGGAACGTCGGCAGGATCTGGATCGGCGGGAAGAAATCGTACTCGATCGCGTAGCCCCACTGCTCGATCTTCGCGCGCTCGAGGCCCGCGATCGAGGCGATGATCTCCTCCTGCACGTCGCAGGGCAGGCTCGTCGAGATGCCGTTCGGGTAGACGCGATGCGTGCGGCGGCCCTCGGGCTCGAGATAGATCTGGTGCCGGTCCCGGCCGGCGAACTTGACGACCTTGTCCTCGATGCTCGGACAGTAGCGCGGGCCGATGCCGGTGATCGCGCCGCCGTACAGGGGCGAGCGATCGAGATTGCGGCGGATCACGTCGTGCGTCTTCTCGTTCGTGTACGTGATGTGGCAGGGAACCTGCCGCCGCGTGAGCCGCGCCGTCGCGTGCGAGAAGGGCCGCGGCGGCTCGTCCCCGTGCTGCGCCTC
Source organism: Planctomycetota bacterium (assembly GCA_041308205.1). Classification (GTDB taxonomy): domain Bacteria; phylum Planctomycetota; class UBA8108; order UBA8890; family UBA8898; genus UBA8898. The sequence continues at coordinate 6,698 of JBFZCA010000057.1, forward strand.
CAGGCGCGCGTAATCGATGCTGCGGCCGTCGAGGCGCGCGGGGGTCCCCGTCTTGAGCCGCCCGCGCGCGAGCCCCAGCCGCGCGAGGCTCTCGGAAAGCTCGCCCGCGGGCTCCTCGCCGACCCTCCCGCCCGGCGTTGTGACGGATCCGGTATGCATGAGCCCGCGAAGGAAGGTGCCGGCGGTCACGATGACGGCGCGCGCCGGGATCTCGCTTCCATCGCGCAGCCGCACGCCGCGTGCGCCATCCGCCGCGGCGATGACGTCGGTCGCGCAGCCCGTGACCAGCGTCAGGCGCCCCTGCCGCCTGACGAGCCGCCGCATGTAGGCGCAGTACAGCGCCGAGTCCTCCTGCGCGCGCAGGGCTTGGACCGCCGGGCCCTTGGCGGTGTTGAGCATGCGGAACTGGATGCCGCACGCATCCGCGGCCCTGCCCATGACGCCGCCCAGGGCATCGATCTCCCTGACGATCTGGCCCTTCGCCAGGCCGCCGATGGAGGGGTTGCACGACATGGCGCCGATGCGACCGGCATCGAGCGTGACGAGCGCGCACTCCATGCCCATGCGCGCGGCCGCCACGGCCGCCTCGATCCCCGCGTGGCCGCCCCCGATGACGACGATGTCGGCCATGCTCACCCCGTGCGGCCGAGCTCGGCCCATCGCGCGAAGAACCCGGGAAACGACTTGTCGACGACCGCGGGCGCGGCGATGACGACCCCGGGGACGCGCAGCCCGGCCACCGCGGCCGCCATGGCGATGCGGTGGTCGTCCCACGTGTCGATGCGGGCGCCCCGCAACGGCCGGCCGCCTTCGATCGCGAGGCCGTCCGGCAGCTCCTCGACGTGCGCGCCGAGCTTGCGCAGTTCCGCGGCGACGCTGGCGATGCGATCGCTCTCCTTGATCCTGAGGTGCGGGACGCCGTGGATCTCCGTCCGTCCAGAGGCGAAGATCGCGACCGCCGCGATGGTCGGAACCACGTCGGGAAACGCGGACGCATCGACCGACACGCCGCGAAGCGGCCCGCCGCGGACGGTCGTCGCGCGGGCCGTCCGCTCCGCGCTGCAGCCCATTGCCGCGAGGACATCCACGAAGGCCGCGTCGCCCTGCCGCGTCCCGCGTCCCAGGTTCTCGACCGTCGTCTCGCCGCCCGTCACGGCGGCCGCGGCAAAGAAGTAGCTCGCGCTGGACGCATCGGGCTCGATCGGCAAGGTGCGCCCCGCGTAGCGGCCGGGCCGGACGCTGAAGCGAAGCGGGCGCTCCCCGACCTCGACCCAGCAGCCGAAGTCCTGCATGACGGCGAGCGTGAGATCCAGGTACGGCCGCGATACCGCGCGGCCCGTCACCTCAAGCTCGAGACCGGCGGCGCTGTACGGCGCGGCCATGAGGAGCCCGCTTGCGAACTGGCTGCTCCGGTCGCCCGGGATCGACGTTGCGCCGCCGCGCAGCCGCGCCGGGCCGATCGCGACCGGCGGAAACCCGCCCGTGTCGCGGATGTCGGCTCCCAGCGCCCTGAGCGCGGCCGTGAGGTCGCCGATGGGCCGCGCGCGCATGCGCGCGGCGCCGTCGAGCGTGTAGCTGCCCCCCGCCACGGTCAGCGCCGCGGCGAGGAACCGCATCGCCGTGCCGGCATTGCCGACGAAGAAATCGCCGCGCCGGACCGGGAACTCGCCGCCGCGCCCGCGCACCTCGCCCCCCTGATCGGTGAGGGTCACGTCGATGCCGCAGCCCGCGAGCGCCCGCGCCAGGTGCTCGGTGTCCTCGCATCGCAGGAGGCCGGGGAGCGTGCTCGGCCCCTCGGCCAGCGACGCGACGACGAGCGCGCGCGCGCTCAGGCTCTTCGAGCCCGGCACCGTGCCCCGCCAGGCAACGGGGCCGGCGGGAGCGACCGCAATGTACTCCTGCGCATCCGCCATGTCGTCACGCGCCGGCACGCGCCTATGCGCCCAGCTTCGCGTCCACCTCCGCCCGCGACGGCACCGAGGCCTGCGCGCCGAGGCGCGTGACCGAGATTGCGGCAGCGCCGTTGGCGAAGCGGATCGCTTCGGCCATGGACCTGCCCTCCGAGAGCGCCACGGCGAGCGCGCCGTTGAACGTGTCGCCCGCCGCCGTCGCATCGACCGCGTCGACCTCGAACGCCGGAACATGCGCGTCCGCCGCGCCGTCCGACAGCCACGCGCCCTTGTCGCCCAGCTTGAGGACCACGCACGTCGGCCCCCGCGATCTCAGCTCGGCGGCGAGCTTCGGCGCATCGGCGAGCGACACGTCCCCCGGCGGAAGGCCGAGCAGAATCAAGGCCTCGGTCTCGTTCGGCGTCAGGATGTCGACGTTCGCAAGCAGCGCCGCGCTCAAGGGCCGCGCGGGGGCCGGATCGAGCATCACGGTCATGCCCCGTGCGCGCGCGAACGCCGCCGCGGCCTCGACCGTCTCCTGCGGCGACTCGAGCTGCAGCAGCAGGAAGCCGCCCGGCGCGAAGCAATCTCCGGCGGCCTCGATGTCGGCCGGCGCGAACTTGCCGTTGGCGCCCGCCGCGATGACGATCATGTTCTGCCCGCCGCGCTGCACGAAAATCAGGGCCACGCCCGTCGATTCGCCCGGCGTTCTCGCCACGCGCGCCGTATCGACGCCCGCGGCCGCCAGGCTCGCCGTGAGCTTCTCGCCGAATACGTCCTGGCCCACCCGGCCGAGCATCACCCCGCGACCGCCGAGCTTGCCGACGGCGCAGGCCTGGTTGGCGCCCTTGCCGCCCGGCAGAAGCTGGAACCCCCCGCCGCGCACGGTCTCGCCGGGTTTGGGCAGCGCCTGCATCTGAACGACGAAATCCATGTTCAGGCTTCCGGCGACGATGATCGGTGTCCGCATGCTGCCGCTCCTCCGTCTATGCGGCGCCGAGCCGCGCCCAGATGATCAGCGCCAGCCCCGCGAGGTACGAGACGAACATCGCGGCAAGCAGCTTGCCGGTGCCCGCGGGGGCCGCCTTGAACTCCTTCCAGACGAAAACCCCCCAGCACGCCGCGACCAAGGTCGCGCCCTGCCCCAGGCCGTACGAGACGGCGAACTTGGCGCTGTCGGCCGCAATCATGCTCAGCGACATGCCCACGTTCCAGATCATGCCGCCGAGCATGCCGACCGCGTGCAGCTTCACGGTCCCCTTGCAGAAGTAATCGCCGAACGGCACCGGCTCTCCCACGAAGGGCTTGCGCATGACGATGCTGTTCCAGATGAAGCTCGATGCAAGCAGACCCGCCGAGAAGACCGCTACGGCCGCGTACGAATACAGCCGGCCTTCATCGACGAGAACGCCGTCCTTCTTCTCCGGCATCGACCACGCCACGAACATGTAAAACAGCCCCATGAGAATGCCGGCGACGATCGAGATCCCGATGCCCTTGCCCACGGTGCGCTCGCCCTGGGCGGGCAGCCGGCGATACGCGATCGCATTGATGACGATCGCCGCGACGATGCCGGCCACGCCGAGGGACAGCTTCACGCCATCCACGCCCTCCGGATCGTTGATGTAGTTGACGGCCACGCCTTCCACGAGCGCGATCCCGATGCCGATCGGGAACGCCACGGCGAGGCCCGCGATGTCGATCGCCGCCACGAGCAGGATATTCGCGAGGTTGAAGATCACGCCGCCCAGGAACGCCCAGCCGAACGAGGCGGCATCGGCCTGGCCGATGTCCGCAAGGAACGTGCGGCCCTCCGAGCCGAAGCTTCCCAGCGTGAACGCGAAGAGAAGCGACAGGAGGAGCACGCCGACCGAGTAGTCCCAGTAGAAGAGCTGGAACCGCCACTCCTTGGATGCGAGCTTCTGGGTGTTGGCCCAGGAGCCCCAGCAGAGCATCGTGACGAAGCACAGGATAACCGCAACCTCCGGGGATTGGACTACGAACATGGCGTTCTCAACCTCCTCTCGGGAACAAGCGGCCGCGCACGCCGCGGCGCGTTCCCGCCCGCACGCCGCGCGCCGCCCGGGACCACGCCATGGTTTCAGAAAACGGCGGGCGTGTCAATGCGGCGCCCTGTTTCGATCCTCGGGCCGGCGCCCTTGGTGTCTTCGTGCCTTTGTGGCAACCTTCCCGCGGGCAACCCTGTCAGAAACCCGCCTGATCGGCCAGCCCGATCTCGCGCAGGATCCCCGGCCGCGCCTTCACCTGCTCCAGGAACGCGAGCGGTCCGCCGCGATGCGCCGGAAAGCCGGTTTCCAGGATCAGCGCCAGGTCGATGCGCTCGGCGGCCGCCGGGTCGGCGCCCTTGAGGCCCTTCCACATGGCGCAGACGAGCTCGTAGGCGATGTCGGGCGTCGCGCGGGCGGCCGGGCCGTGCGCGCGCAGCCGGCGCGCGGTCTCCCGCGTCGCGAAGCCCATGGCCTGCAGCGACCCCAGGATCCGCGTGTCCGGCACGCCGCCGTCGCGGAATTGCCGCCAGCGCATCTCGAAGGCATCCAGGCACTTGAAGACCGGCTCCGCATCCTTCCGGGCGAGCACCATGAAGCCCATGCCGCGCAGAAACGCCTCGGCGCGCTCGGTGGCGCCGTGAAGGACGCACGTGCGGCCCGTCAGGGCATCCGAGCCCATCGCCACCTCGACGTCCTCGCACCCGCTCGGCCGGAGCGTGCGCTGTCCGCAGTCCACCAGGACCACCGCGCCGCGCCCGAGATGCCCGCGCTCGGCGGCGCTGAGCGGCGCCGTTCCATCGGTGACGACCAGATCCCGGCCCGCGAACCCCGCGCGTTCCTCGCTCACCGAGACGCACGCGGCCGTCTCCTCCTTTCGCTCCGGAAAGTAACGCTCCGTGTCGCGCGTGATCCAGCAGAGACCGTCGCCGAGCGCGCGCGTGTCCCGGAGGCACCATCTGACCTTGACGCCGCGCTGTGCAAGGGCGCACACCCATTGCCAGCCGCCCTCGCCCGAGAGCACCAGCGCCCGCCGCGGCAACGCCCGCGCCCCGCCGAGCAGCGCGGTCTTGGCGCGCTCGACCCTGAGCGACTGGCGGCGTTCCGGACCGGCCGCAAGCTCGGCGATCGCGATCGCGGCATTTGCGGGGCTCGGCTCCTCGAAGAGAAGCCGCACCGCCGCCGCGGCGGCGACCGGCGCCGCGCGCGCCGCCAGCTCAACGAGCGCCTGACGCCTGACGATCCATCGCCCGACACGCGTCCTGAAGAGCCGCGGCGGGGCGCGCCGCACGGGGGGCTCCATCGCCGCCGCCGTGTCGCGCAGGACCTCCGCCGGGGCCAGGGAATCGACGAGCCCGATCGCGGCGGCGCGGACGGCGTCGATCCTCGCTCCGCGCACGGCAATGCCGATCGCCTCGGCCATGCCGCACAGATCGCGGAGACGCCACAGCGTCGTGCCGGCGGGCACGAGCCCCTGGCTCGCCTCGGTGAACGCCATCGCGCCCTCGGACGCCGCCACGCGGGCGCGGCAGGCGAGGGCAAGGTTCACCGCAAGGCCGCCGAGCACCGTGTCGACAAGCGCGACCGTGAAGGCGGGGAGCGCCGCAAGGCGCCGCTCCGCCTCGCCGCGCGCCTCGGCCTCGCGCGCGTCATCGGCCGGCGCGCAATCCTCGGGCGCCATGCCCGCGAGCTCGACGACGATCGTGCCCGAGAATCCTTCGAGCCGCGCGAGCGCCTCGGGAAACGGCTCGCCGCCGGGATCGGCCGCCAGGGTCTTCGCGCCGTCCCGCGCGTCGCCGATGCGCCACGTCGTCTTCACCGCTCGCTCCCCTCGACCAGCGCCGCGCCGCAGAGCCCTCCCCCGGCGGCGGCCGCCACGCCGAGCTCTCCCGGCCCCAGCCGCGCGCGCAGGCACAGGAGATGCCTGAGCACGGTGCCGCCCGGCACGTGGCCGAGCGCGATCGCGCCGCCCGCGCGGTTGAGCTTCTGCCTGATGCCGAACCCGAGCTCCTTGAGCGCGGCGGCGACGTGGGCCGCAGAGCGCTCGTGGAGCTCCAGCGCCTGCAGGTCCCCGAGCGCGACGCCTTCCGCGGCGAGAACCGCCTTCACGGCGGCCCCGAGGTTGGAGACCCGGGGCTGCGCCCCGGCGATGACCACGCGTCGAACGCGCGCGCCGCTCCGTCCCGGCCCCACGAGCATCGCCACGGCGCCGTCGCACGGAAGCGCGATGTTGGCGTGCGTCGTCACGCCGCCCGGCCGGCTCTTCATGGCCGGCGCCGCCGCGAACTTCTGCGCGCTCGCCGTCGCGAGGATGCACTGATCCTCCCGCACGAGCTCCTCGAACTCCACGCCGGCGAACAGGCCGACGCTCTCGGCGCCGAGCGCGCCCTCGTCCCGGGCGCGCGCCGCGTTCGTGTGGCTCTCGATCGCGAGCGAATCGAGCGCGTCGCGCCTCATGCCGTGCGCGCGCGCGACCGTCTCGGCATCGTCGCCGACCAGAAGCCCCGTGTCCGGATCCGTGCTCACCCGGTCGAGGATGGACTTGCCGGCCTCCTGGTTTCCGATCGCCGCGCTCGCGGAATCCGCGCCGATGATCAGCGTGGGGCCGTCCGGCGCCGCATGCCGCGCGAGCGCCACCAGCGGCCCGGCCGCATCCTCGACCACGGCGAGGCAGGCTCGCTCGGGTGCAAGGCCGAGCTCGTGCGCGAGCACGCGGGCGGGATACGGCGGAAAGCACGCGGTCGCGCCCATGCACAGGACGAGCGCCGCCACCTCCTCGGGGGCGACCTCGGCGCGGGCCAGGGCCTCCTCCGCCGCCGCGCGCGCAAGCGCATGCGGCGTGAACGCGGCCAGCGCGCCCTTCGCGCGGCCGAACGGCGTCCTTGCGCCTCCGAGAATCCGCATCGGCTCCATGCGCATCACCTGATCGGCCGGTACTTGCCGTTGTGCTCCTGCGAAAGCTTCTTCAAGAAGCCTTCCTCGGCGCCCGGGAACCCGAGCGTGAAGATGCGCACGCCCCGGCGGAAGTTGAGCACCTGCACCCGCGCGGTGATCTCCGCGATGAGCCGCGGCGCATCCGCGGGGAGGCCCGGCCCGACCGAGCCCTCGTGCGTCGGGGCGCCGTCCGTGATCAGGTAGATCGTGTCGACGATCGGATCCTGGAACGCGTGCTCGATGGCCATGTCGGTCACCGTGATGCCGTCGGCCCTCAGGCCCTCGATGAACTCGATCGCCTGGCGCTTGCGGGCCGCGTCCGCGGGCACGAGATTCTCCTTCCAGGGTTTCACATCGGTTGCAAACGCGATGATGTTGAACGACTTGTCGTCCGGCAGGTCCCGGATGACGCGCGTGAGCTCCTCCTTCGCCCGGTAGATCCTCTCGCGGCTCTCGTCGATGATGACGCCGCCCTTCCTCGTCACGCTGCGCGGCCGCGGGCCGCCGTCGAGCGGCAGCGGGTCGGTCGTGGTCATGCTGCCCGAGACATCGAGCACGAACGCGATGTTCTTGCCGGTGAGGTCCAGGCCGAAGATCACGGTGCGCCCCTCGGCCGGCGCTTCCACGGGCCTGGTCGGGTCGATCGTCGCGGCGTGCGCCGTGTAGAAGCTGCGGTACAAGGCCGCCATGCTCATGACCCGGCCGCACAACCGCGCCAGCGCATCCTGAAGCGCCACCGGCACGCGGTCCCATTCCGGCGTCCGATAGCCCGCCATCGCCCCCTTGCCCTTCGGCCTGAGGGTCGGCTTCGCGCTCCCCATCTTCTTCTCGAGCGCCTCCCAGTAGTCGATGAGGGGCAGGATGGCCTCCTTCTTCCTGGAGACGCCCAGCGTGCGCACGGCCTCGACCGCGACGCGCGGGTCCTTCTCGGCCTTCAGGATGTCCAGGCTCAGCTTCACCGTGTCCAGCTTCGGATTCGCGCGCGCCCCGGCGGCCAGGAGATACCGCGCCGCCCAGTGCTTCTCCGCGAGGGCGAGGCGCCCCACGGCGATCAGCGCCTCCTGGTCGGTGAGCTTCGCCACGCAGCGGGCCGCGGCCGTGAACAGGCGGAAGCGATCGTCGAGGCTCACGTCCGCATCGGGCAGATCCTCGGCCGCGGCGAAGTACTTGAGGACGACCTGCAGGGCGTCCAACGTGTTCTCGTGCCCGCACGCATCGAGGCCGGCGACCAGCGACTCCACGTTGCGTTGCTTCAGCGCGTCGGCAAGGGCGCGCTCCGTCTGCATCAGCCGGACCGCGCCCGGCCTCGCGGCCGCCGCACGGCCCGGCCCGGACGGCGCGCACAGACACGCCGCGGCCACGATTGCCACCGGTACGCGCATGGTCATCGCTCCTTTCCCGGCGCGCCGGCGCGCCGCGCTCAGAGCCGCAGAAACGCCTCGAAGAGCTGCGCCTCGGCGTTCCGAGACCACCGCCCGGCCTGCAGCTCCGCGGCGGTGCCGGCGCTGAAGCGCGCCCGCGCGGGCAGATCCGCGAGCAGCGTCAGCGGCAGGTCCGGCAGTTGAGGGTACAGCACGATCTTGTTGGTGATCGTCCCCTCCGCGACGGCCCGCAGGCCCTTGTCGGCCTCGCGCATGCCCACCACCGCCGCGGCCGACGCGTCGGTGTCGAGCTCTCCGCGCTCCGCCTTCGCGAGCACCCGCTGCATGTCCACGAGGCGCGACCCCGTGTTGCCCGTCACCGTGTGCTGGTCGTAGTGGATGTCGCCGAGATTCACGGGGCCCGTGCCGCGCTTGAGTCCCGCGAACACGTTCACGACGCCGTAGCGGCCCACGTACGTGCGGCAGTCCACGACGACCTGCGGCACCGGCGCGCAGGCGACGCAGTAGTCGACGCCGTTCGGGGCGACCGCCCGCATCTCATTGTCGAACGACGGGGACCTCGGGTCAAGCAGCACCAGCGTCACGCCCGTGTCGCGCGCGATGCGCTCCAGGCGCCGTCCGACCGCCTCGAGCCGCTCGCGGCTCGGCTCGGAGATGATCAGATGGCGCAGCGCGGGCAGGGCGCCCGCGCGCTTCATGCCGAACGCCCGCAGCACGTGCATCTGGCCCATGGGCCCCCCGCCGCCGAGGACCCAGAACGTCTCGTCCGTCTCGAGAATCTCGCAGCGCGCGTACGACGCCTCGATGCATGCCCACGGCTCGACCAGCGACGCCGTCGAGTACCCGATGCCGGCCTCGACGGGAATCAGGTACTCCTGGACGCGGCGGTCGAAGACGCCGTACTGGAGCATGCCGCCCCACACCGCGTAGCCGACCGCGGTGTTGTACTTGTACAGGTCCGCCTGGACGATGTACCGCCCGTGGAGGCGCATGGACGGCAGGGCCTTCGGCCCGACCTCGGTCAGCGCGATCGAGATCTCGTGGCCGAGGACGACCTTGTCCCTCGCCATGTCGTAGCCCGCCAGGCGCGGGTGCTCGGGGCCCGCGGCGACGACCTTGGTGTCGGAGAAGCACAGCGAGTTGCTGTCCACGCGGAAGGCGACATCCTCCGGGCCGGGCTTCGGGCGCGGCAACTCGGCCAGGCGCAGGCTCTCGAACCCGCGGCCCGAGAGCTGCCACGCGAGCGTGGTCCGGGGGAATTCGTAGTCGAAGGTCCGGTAGCGTTCGAACGAGCTCATCAGCGCATCTCCTGGCCGCCGGTCACGTTATAGGCCTGGCCGGTCTCGTACTCCTGCTCCATGATGTAGAAGATCGTCCTGAGCACATCGGGCACGGTGCAGCCGCGGCCCATCGGAATCTGCCGCTCGTAGATCCTGCGGACCTCCTCGCGCGGCGCGTTGTCGTACTTGGCGCGGTACTGGTCGAAGAGCCCCCCCGGCGCGGACCACAGCGGCAGGTCGAAGAAGTTGCCCGGGCAGATCGCGTTCACCTTGATCCCGTCCTCGATGCAATCGAGCGCGATGCTCTGCACCAGGCCCACGCCGCCGAACTTCGCGGCCGTGTAGGCCGAGTTGTACTTGCTGCCCTTCTTGCCGGTCTTGGAGTTGATCTGGATGATGTCGCCGGCGCGGTTCCAGCGCATGACCTCGGCGGCCGTTTTCGCGCTGACGAACACGCCGATCAGGTTGACGTCGATGATCCTGCGCCACGCCTCGGCGGGGAACTCCGTGATCTTGAAGGCCCGTAGAATCCCGGCGTTGGCGATCATGAGGTCCAGGCCGCCGAAGGCGCGCATGGTCGCGCGCACGGCCGCCCGCATGGAATCCTCGCCGGTGACGTCGGCGGGAACGCTGATCGCGCGGCGCGCGCCGAAGCGACCGCACAGCTCCTCGGCCGCGCGGCGGGCGCCCCCGGCATTGGCATCGCAGATCGTCACGCACGCGCCCTCGGCCAGCAGGCCCTCGGCGATCTCCCGGCCGACGCCCTGCGCGCTCCCCGTCACGATGGCCGCGACGCCCTCGCAGCGCATCCGTCCCCGGTCCTTCTCCATGAGCTTGCGGCGGTACGCCTCCATGGACCAGCGCGCGATGTACCCGTACTCGCGCTTCGTCATCACGCTCGCGCCGCCGAAGGCCGCCGCGCGTTCGATGACTCTCAGGGCCTGCAGGAAGAGCTCGCGGACGGTGCCCGCGTACTCCGCGGTGCGGCCGGCGTATAGCATGCCGAAGCCGGGTATGAGCACGACCTGCGGATCCGAGCCGTGCGCGGCACGGAAGCCGGCGATGCGGTCGCGAAGCGCCGCGTGCACCTTCGCCGCGCCCTTGTCCCAGGGCGGATCGACGACGAGCGGCCTGACGCCGCAGTACACGAGCAGGTCGGGATAGAGCGGGCCGGCCGTGAGCACGGCCCGGGCGCCGCCGCCCGCGAGCGCGCGGTCGAGCAGCTCGTTCCGGCACGCGAAAACGGCCTGGCGCCGGTTCGCGAACGCGCCGCGCACGGTCGGAACGATGACGCTCTCCCACGTCTCCCAGTCCTCGTGCGGCCGCGGCCGCGCGATCGGGGTCCCGAACGCCGCCGCCGCGGCACGCCGCCGCGCCGGCCGCGCAAGCTCGCGC
>JBFZCA010000058.1:0-12523 GCA_041308205.1 Planctomycetota bacterium
GCCCGCGGGCGACCTGACCGGCGAGGAGGCGGCGGCGCTCCTTCGGTCCCTCTGCGACGAGGCCGGCTGCCATCTCTGGATGGACCTCGAGACGTTCGTCTTCCGGAACGGCGCCGAGCTGCACCCGCGTCCGATCGAGGGACTCATCGATGACCTCGTCCGGTTCCCGGACTTCGAGAAGACGCTCCACTACCAGTTCCCGGGGCTCATGAGCGCGCCGTCCATGCCGAGGCGGCCGGGCGGGGGGCCGAGCGTCCGGCTGTACGAGGCCTACCGGCGGTTCCTCGCCGAAGGGCCGCCGCTCGGCGCCGGCGGCCGCGAGATGATGCATGCGGCCCGGGGCAGGCCGATCAGTCTCGCGAGAGAGCCCGACCCGCGGTACCCGGGGACCGGGGCCGCGGGCCTCGCCGACGGCCGCGGGGCGCCGCCCGAGTATCGCGATCGGCGGTGGATCGGATTCCTCGGCGCCGACCTCGAGGTCGTGATCGATCTCGGGCGGACGATGGACGTGACCTCGGCCGCCGTTCGATGCCTCCAGTTCGTCGAGGCCGGCATCTACTTCCCGCCGGAGGTACTCTTCGCGGTCTCCGATGACAACGCGACCTTTCGGGACGCGGGGAATGCGCGGCCGGCGCTCTCGCCGGGCGAGCCGGGACCTGTCACCTCGATCATCGAGAACCGGGGACTCGAGGCCCGCGGCCGCTGGGTGCGGGTGCGGGCCAGGAACTTCGGCGTCGTGCCTCCCGGCCGCCCGGGAGCGGGGGTCGCGGCATGGCTCTTCGCGGACGAGGTCCTTGTCAACCCCGAGCGGACGAAGGGAACGATCGATGGCTGATTCAGGTTTCTCGGCCGCCGGCTCGTCGGAAATCTTCCTTGTGCAGCCCGAACTGTTTCATCTTCTCGTAGAGCGAGCGTTCGTGAATCCCGGCACGCGTGGCGGCTCTTCCGACGCGGCCGCCCGTTGCACGCAGCAAGCCTTCAACATACTGCCGCTCCATTGCCGACAAGAACGCCGCCCGAACCCTGCACAGCGGCTTGGCGAGCCATTGTTCCGGGAGTCGGATGCAAGGCGCAGAATCCGGCGCCGGGTCCGCGCCCGGTGATGCCGACGCAGAGTTCGCTATGGATTCCGGCAGGTCGTCCAGGGTGATCTCCGTATCGTCACACAGCAGGATGGCGCGCTCGATCACGTTGTTCATTTCCCGCACGTTGCCGGGCCACGGATACCGGCACAGCGCCTGCATGGCCGCTTCGGCAGCCCCCGTAACGTGCTTGCCCGTTGCCTGTGCGAGATACTGGATCTGTTTCTCGACCAGGGCGGGAATGTCCTCGGCGCGCACGCGCAGGGGCGGGACGATGATCGTCACGACGTTCAGCCGATGAAACAGGTCTCGTCTGAACCGCCCGGCTTTGACCTCGATCTCCAGGGGACGGTTGCTGGCCGCAATGACGCGCACGTCCACGCCGAAGCTCTTCTCGCTGCCGACGGGTTGTATCTCGTGCTCCTGGAGAACACGCAGCAGTTTCACTTGAATATGGATGGGGATCTCTCCGACCTCATCGAGGAAAAGCGTGCCGAGATGGGCGACCTCGAACCATCCGCGGCGTGCCGCCGTGGCCCCTGTGAAAGCCCCGCGGACGTGGCCGAAAAGTTCGCTTTCCATCAGACTCTCGGGCAGAGCACCGCAGTTCAGCGCAACGAAACGTCCCTGTGATCTGGGTCCTTCTGCATGGATGGCGCGAGCCAGGCGTTCCTTGCCGACTCCGGTCTCCCCCTCAATCAGCACCGTGGTGTCGCTCCGCACCACCCGCGGCACCGTGTTCATGAACGTCGCCATGCCGGGGCTCTCGGAAACGAAATCCGCCAGTCGCGGTTCCGCCAGCGGCTGCGGGACGAAGAAGCTCTTCTGCGTCATCCGCCGCCGTTTTTCCAGCAAGGTTTCGATCACGTCGCGCACCTGATCGACCGCCAGGCCGACAAACAGGAGCGTGTCACAACCCGCGGCGATGAGCCGCGCCTGCTCCTTGGGATTGGTGCTGTCCGACAGCACAACCACTGAGGGCGAATCGGGATGATTCAGCAACTGCTTCATCTTGTCGGCCAGCGGATTCGGCAGAAGGGACCGGCTGATGATCACCACATCGGCGGGCTCGAGAACAATCCGTTCCCAGAGGCGCTTGCGCTCCCGCGGTACCTCGACAAGGATGTCCGGCCGCGCCAGACGCCGGAGAAGTCGTTGGCGCAGGGCGGAATCGTGGATCGCGAGGGTAACTCGTATGAGCACGACTCTTCCTCCGCACGAGGATGCTGTCAGAACTTACCTTCTTATATTGGCCGTCCCATCGGATGTCAAGACCCGGTTTTCAGTGTTCTCCTTCGCGGCGACATACGGCGAAAGACCATTCCAAGTCTTTGCTGCTTCAGGCGATATGCAACCGTCGGAGGTTCATCTGCTCCGCGGCACGCTTTTTGCGAGTAACAGGAGTTCATCCGCTCCGCGGCACGATTCATGCAATACCCTCTACTATGTGCGAGGAGCCGCCGGGAAGCCTGACATCGGTGGAACGACGCTGAGCGATGGCAAGACGCACATGGTGGATGCTGGTCGGCCGGGCGGCCTGGTTCGTTTTCGGACTGGCAGGACTGGTGTGCAGATCAAAGGCGACCGGATGAAAGGAGCATGCCATGCTGTACTACGCGGTGGTCTTCCTCCTCGTGGCCATCGTGGCCGGCATCTTAGGTTTCGGCGGTGTCGCGGGCGCGGCGAGTTGGTTCGCCGAAGTTCTCTTCATCGTGTTTCTGGTGCTGTTTGTGGTTACGCTGTTGCGCGGCAGGCGGCTGGCGTAGTCGCCCGTTGAGATAGACATTTGCTTCACCAACAGGAGAAAGCGTATGAGCAAGACATCAATTGCGTCAGTCGTCGTGGTGGCGTTGTCCCTCGTCATGACGGGGTGCAAGGAGAAGACGGCATCCGAAGAGGCAGCCGATGCGATGAACGCGGCCGGGACGACCGTCAAGGAGGCGGTGCAGGATGGCGGCCAGGCCGTTGGCGACGCTGCTAACGCCACGGGCAACGCCGTCGGTGATGCCGCGGAGGCCACGGGCAATGCCGTCGGCAATGCCGCGGAGGCCACGGTCAGTGCCGTCGGCGATGCCGCGGAGGCCACGGGCAATGCCGTCGGCAATGCCGCGGAGGCCACGGTCAGCGCCGTCGGCGATGCCGCGGAGGCCACGGGCGACTACCTGACCCAGAGCAAGGACGAGGCGGTCAAGGCCGCCGAGGAGACGATCGCCGTACTCGATAAGAAGTGGCAGGAACTGCAGGACAAGGCCGCGCCGACCACCGACGAGGCCAAGGCCCAGTTGCAGGAGGCCAAGGATCAGATGGCCCAACTCCTCGCCGAGGCTAAGACGAAGCTCGTCGAGGCGAAGGATGCCGCCGATGACGTTTGGCAGCAGACTATCAGGCCCGCGATTGATGCCGCCGTTGAGAAAGCGCAGAAGCTTTATGACGGTATGGCCGCCGCGTTCGGCAGCAAGTAGGACGGGTGATGCGAGGATCCTCAGCCTTCGCAGGATGAGTCTTTTTCGTCGCCATTCAAGCGGCAGCCGCATTTTGAACGAACGGAGCAAAACATGAACCAGTATCGCGTAGCTGGATGGGGTATCGTGCTTCTGGTCTTGCTATGGGTGAGCGGCTACGGGCACGCGGCTGGAGCCGATCCAAGCGCACCGCCACCCACGCCGGCCCAGGAGGAGCCTGAGATTCTCACCGGTGGTCCGGTGCATGAGGCCTTTGCCGCGCCGGTGAGCTTGGAGGTTCAGGCGAGTCTGCTGGCCCCGAGCCAGCCGCCGGCGAACATCGAAGAGGATCCGCCGTCAGACAGGCCGCAGGGCGAATATTTCGTCTGGGTGCCTGGCTACTGGTCATGGGATGCTGGACGAAACGGCTATGTCTGGGTCAGCGCCTGCTGGCGAGTCCCGCCGCCGAAGATGTCCTGGGTGCCGGGCTATTGGAGCCGGGCGCCGAATGGTTGGGAGTGGGTGGCCGGGTATTGGGCACCCGCCGACGTTCAGGAGATCGAGTATCTTCCCGCCCCACCCGCGTCTGACGACGTGCTTGCGATAGGTCAGGCGCCGTCACTGAACCACACCTGGGTCCCGGGCTGCTGGTACTGGCATCAAGGCCAGTACGTCCGGCGTTCGGGTTATTGGTTGGCGGATTACGAGGGCTGGGTCTGGGTGCCTTCTCACTATCGCTGGACGCCGCGCGGTTACATTTTCGCCGCGGGGCACTGGGACTACGCCCTCGAAGCGCGTGGTGTTCTGTTTGCCCCGGTCTACTTCACGCCATCGATGTACGCGCGAGCGGGGTTCAGGTACTCGCCGAGCATTGTCGTCGATCTGGGCCTGCTGACGTTGCATCTCTTTGCCTATCCGAGGTACGGCCACTACTACTTCGGCGACTATTACGACGACTCCTATGTCAGCATGGGCATCTACCCCCGTTCTGATCGACGTCGCAATCGTATGTGGTACGACCCGATTTATGAACATGACCGCTCTCGCTTCAGCCGAACACACCCTCGTTGGGAGGAAGAACAGCGGCAGGCATACGACCGCTACCGAGCCGACAAGAACCTCCGTCCGGCGAGGACGTATCGCGAGATGGAAATCCGCATGGCCAAGTTGCCGGAGGCGCAACGAAGGACTGTGCAGGCGGCCCAGCCGCTCACCGTCGTTGTCAACAACATCAGCGCCGTCAATGACACCGACAAGGCGGCAGCGCCGATGAGGTTCGAGAGAATCAACCCTGAAGCACGACGCACCATCGCGAAACAGGTGACGGACGAGAACAAGTTCCGTGAAGAGCGGAAAGGTTGGGAGCGAACAGCCTCGGCTCCGAAGGCGAGTCAACCGATGACGGCGGCCAAGGAGACAAGACCCGCCGTTGGCGTGCCCGGTGGGTCCACGGAACCGGTGACGCCTCCCAAGGAAGCGGGGCCTCCCGGCGTGACGCCGCCCAGAGAACCCAAGTCCGCCCCGGCCACGGACGAATCCAGGGCTCGGCCGACGCCGTCCGCAAAACGCGAGACTCGGTCAGTTGCCCCGCGAGAAGTCCCTGTGACTGAACCGGAACGGGTGAAGATTCCAGCCCCGCCCACTTCCAGCAGGGCCGCCGCTGAGAAGGCTCCCCCTTCTCGACCCGCCAACGAGGACAAGCACAAGGCCGCCCCCGCTCCGAAGGAGACGCGCAGCAAGGGCAACGCCGACGGCAAGGATTCGCGCAAGGGCGATGGCAACAGCAAGGGCAGGAAATAGGCCGAGTTCCCGGCCGCCCGCTGGATGAACCGCAGACCGGAGAGAAATCGAACCGAAGCTGAACCCGGTGTCGGGACTGGGGTGCTTAGAGCCCTCTGATACCATTCCAGAGAGCGTAAAGGCCGCACAGCATCAACAGCGATCCTGCGACCCGATTCACAAGCGTGAGCCCGACGCGCGTGACTCTCTCCTTGAAGAAATGGACAAGTCCCGTGAGCAGGGCAAACCAGGTCAGGGAACCGAAGAAGACGCCGGCAACGAGCAGCAAGCCGACGACCGGATGGCCGACGAAGTTCTCGACTCCGATGACCGCGAACGCGGCCGCATACGCGAAGAGCGTCAAGGGGTTGGTGAACACGAGAAGGGCGCTGGATACGAAGTCCCACGCATGGCCGCGAGGCGCCTTCATCGCCTTGTCCGCGAGCGGACGGGAGCGGAGAACGCCATATCCAATTGCGAGCAGGATGATCCCGCCAACGAGACGGATCCAGTACTGTTCGAGGGTGATGAAGTCGGCGACGAGCGTGATCCCGAAGGCCGCGACGATGCTGTAGGCCGTATCACAGGCTGCAGCGCTCGCCCCGATCGCTAGGCCGTAGCGCTCACCGCGTTCCAGCGTACGCCGCACGCAGAGGATGCCGACAGGTCCGATCGGCGCCGCAAGAGCAAACCCAATGACGGCGCCCTGCCAAAAAAACATGCAATTCATGCGGTGCCCCCGCCTCACACGGTTCTGGTCCTGTCCTGCGCTTCGATGATAACGGATGTTCTGCGGAATCAACGCCGGCGCGTGCGGGCCGATTCGATGATCGGGTGACCTCGCGGCGGTCCCGGATGGCGCGATGGTGTTCATTGGACGGTCGCTGAGGGCCGGTCGCTCGGGTGTAATCGGGCGGCCCGGGTAGCTGCGCAGGGCCGCGGCGGGGCCGCGTTCCCCCCGCGCCTGCCGGCATTCCGAAGGCGTGGGCGCGAGGCAATGCGGGAATCGGAGGCTGTTTCCAGCATCGCATCATGCTGTCGCCATGCCTGAGCTTCACCGCATACATGCGCGCCCTGCGAGCTCTGATCAGTCTTTCCCTCGCGGTGGTTCCAGGAATGACCGGTCGACAGTCGTTGTTTCCTGGGCAGGGAGCGAGAGATACCATTCTGTGGCGTCAATGCCGACTCCGAACTCGGCAAGGTGGCGCAGATCCACCTCCAGCACATCCGGCGTGCTGTATTCGAGTATGCGGTACTGGGGATCCGTCCACACACGCAGCGTCATGCCCCAGAACGTCTTTTCCGGCGGCAAGGTGAGACGAACGCGGTGAATCAGGTTGATGCCCGCGAGCGCCGCCACCTCCGTCACCAGGTCGGTGCAGTTGTGGGACCGTATGCCGAAATGGCCGCTGTCCCGGTGGGCGAGGTATTCACGGAGGAGTTGATACCGTGCTCGGGAGATCGGCATTCGCCAGACGAACGAGGGGAGGAGCTTAGGCTTGCCGATCTCGCAGCGACCATCCGACATCGTCTCCCACAGATACGCGATAGGATTCGGATGCCCATCGTCAAGCCGCTGCTTCACGCCCTCATGGTAACGCGGTCGTGCACCCCCGAAGTCGCCGGTCTGGCCGCATTCCAGACGATTCTCGGGACTTTCCAGCATGAGCCAACTATGGCCCCACGGGCGTCGCCAAAGCGTCCACAGAAACGACGACGAATCCCGGTAGTCCCAATTAGCAGCGACGGTCAGAATATAGAGGTTGAATCCCTCGTCCCCCAGGGGCGTTCCGGTGGCTGGATCGAAATCAGCATCAGGGGCGAAACGGCAGTTGATCGAGATCGGCTGGGCGCTCCAGCCATCCGGCTGCATCGGAGCGTAGATGGCGACGCGCCGGTGGGCACAACCGGCGATGACGATGGCGAGCGACAGGATGACCAGTCTGCGACAGGTTCTCATTGCGTTGTGGCGCCTTTCTGGGGCGGAAACGAAACCATGGGAATCCGACAGCGACCGCGCGCGCCGGGTTTCGCAGCCGCGTGTAGCCGAAGGGGGCTTCCGCGACAGGTTCATTGCTCCGTCCTGCACTGAACTCGCATGGCTCACCGAAACTGGCCCTCGGGGACGTTGATATTGGTCCTGAGGTTACGGAAGAAGATCTTCCTCTCCTGCACGCCGGCGGCCGTGGACTCGTCCACGGCGACCGGAAGCCAGAGTTCCTTGCTGATGAGGAACTCGTAGCGTGTTTCTACCCCTTTGCGAAAGTGGTCATCCGCCAGGACCTTGATCCGAATGGTGTCGTTGTCCTCCGAAATCGACAGCGGCCCGCGCCGCTGTTCCGTCACGCTGTGCCGGATGTTCTCGATGAGGAGCCCCAGATCCGTCTGGTTCAGTCGCTGTGCTGCCGGGTTTTCCAGAAGAGGATCATCAAGATCGAGATGGAACGTGAAAATTGACAGTAATCCCTGCGGTCTCATCAGCACCTTTCCATTCCGGTCAGGGTAGATCATGACCATACCCGGATGGGGCGATACAAAGTCGAGGCGGATCCAGTGTGGCTTCCTGAAAGTGTACCAGGACTTCTGCGTTGTGAAGGAGCCGTCTGCTGCGAAGAATACTGTGTCCACTTCGGCCTGGTAATCCTCGACCGCATCGTAGGCAGTTGCCATCTTCTTCACGATGCGCTGGCCGTCCTCCTGCAACGCGGCAGGCGGCGATGGCTCCGCGGCCGCAACAACAGCCCTTGGGGGCGGCGGAATGAAGCGGTCTGCACGCGGCAGGGCGCACCCCGCGAAAACGACTGTCGCCGCAGCCAGACCGAGCTCCCAGAGCATGGCATATTTCCTTGCCGCAGTTCCCCTAGCCTCCATGGTACGGTCCTGGGCGTTGGAGCTCATCGCCGTCGTGGCCTCCGCGGAGGTTCGGGCAGTTGACGATCACGCGCCCTCCTCCCATGTGGTGGCTATAATGCCCACGATGAAAACCACGGCCGCGAAAACCCCTATGACGGCGGAGTTTCTCAGCGCGGCCGTGTTGTCGACGAATATCATGGATGCCCGGAGCCCCTCGTTGACGTAGTACAGCGGCAGCAGTCGTGCGAACTTCTGCATGAAGCCCGGCATCATCTCGATGGGGATGAAGCTCCCCGAGAGGAACATCATCGGGAACATGATGGCATTGGCCGCGGCGACGGCGCTCTCCGCCTCCTCCACGAAGCGGGTGAGTATCATCCCGATACCGACGAAGGCGAAGACGTCAAGCACAATGAACACCGGGAGCCAGGCGTTTATCCGGAGGCTGACGCCGAAAACGCCGTAGCTCACCAGCAGCATCGCAATCGTCGAAACGACCGCGAGTATGAACTGATACAGGATGTTCGACAGTATCCAGTCGGTGCGGGTGATGGGCGTGGTGGAGAGTTTCCTGATGATGCCCTTCTGCCGCAGCTCCGTGTTCAAGTTCACCGCGCCAAACAGGCTCGCCGCCATCACCGCCATCGCGATGGTGCCGGGGATGAAGAACTCGATGAATCGGTAGGTCTTGGCGAGTATCGTTGTCTGGACCGATGTGATGAACGCCGGCATCCCGGACATTCTCTGGTTGATCCCGGCGAACACCGAGTTCAGGATTCCCATCTTCAGGTCGACCGAATTGGAGCTGGGGTCGTAGAGGCACGTGATGGTAACTGATGCGTCGGGGTCGTTGAGCGCCGTCCTCTGCACGAGGGAGCGCCCATAGCCCCTGGGAATAATGACGACGAGGTTCAACCTGTTATTCTTGGCGTACTGCGTGGCGTCGATGGCGGGGTCGACCCTGGTTACCTTGAAGTGCCCGTCGTGCTCGAAGGTTGTGACGAGTTGCACCGAAAGGTCGGAGCGATCGAGGTCCTGGACGCAAAGATCGAGGCTCATGTCGTCCCGGTCCATGTATATGGTGCCGAACACGAGTATGAGGATTATGGGGAACGCAAACGTGAAGAACATTGTCGTTCTCTCGCGGTAGAAGGTCTTGATGCTCACGACGAGATTGGCGCCAATGACGCGCAGGTTCATGTGCCTCCCCCGTTCCCGGTTGGGCCTTGGCGGAGCGTCTCGCCGGTGAGTTGAAGGAAGACTTCCTCGAGGTTGGGCCCGCGAACGTCCAGGTTGAGGAACGACGCCCCGACGTCCTTGATGGCATTCAGTATCTTCAGGACGTCGTCCGTGTGCGCCACCCGAACCTTGACGTTTCCACGGTTGTCATGGACCGGTTCGAAGCCCATGTTCCGGACGGTTGCAACGACGTGGGTATCGATGGACTGCAGCGTGAGAAGCAAGTGTGTCGCGTTGCGTTCGATGAGCTCCCGGGGACCGCCCATGGCGATGATCTTTCCCTTGGAGATTATTGCGACAGCGTCTGCAAGAAGCTCCGCCTCTTCCATGTAATGCGTGGTGAGGAATACCGTCTTCCCCTCTTGTTTCAGGCCAAGCAGGACCTCCCACACGTCGCGCCTTGCGCCGGGATCGAGCCCCGTCGTCGGCTCGTCGAGGAACACCACCTCGGGGTCGTTCACGAGCGCAATCGCGATTCCGAGGCGCTGCTTCAAGCCCCCGGAGAGGTTCTTGTACTGCTCTCGGGCCTTGTCCTCGAGATTCACGAGGTCGATCAGTCCGTCGATATCGGTTCCCCTGCGGCCGGAGAGCCTCGAGTAGTACTGGAGGGTCTCCCGGACCGTTATCCTGTCGAACGAGCTGAACCCCTGGGGAAGGACGCCGATGCGGGGGACGATGGCCCGTTTCATCTTCGTGACGTCCATCCCGAGAAGGCGCACGTGTCCCGACGTGGGCGTACGGATGGTCTCGATGATCTCGACGGTAGTGGTCTTGCCGGCGCCGTTCGGGCCCAGGAATGCGAACACTTCGCCTTTCCTGACGCTGAATGATATATCGTTAACCGCCAGCAGCTCGCCGTAGCGTTTCGTCAGATGCTCGACTTCGATCACATGTTCAGCTTCGTTCGTCATGGGTCGATGCTTCGTTTCCATGGGGCAACGGCATTGAAGCTTGTCATGTCAGGCCATCGTCGGGTGCCGAAGACGCTCGCCCCGCCCGAGTACATTCGTCTGCGCGAGCCGGATCAGGGCGGCAAGAAGGATGTCCTCCTGTCGGCCCCGGACCGGCACACCCGACGCGGCGGAGGAGAGGCGGCGGGCCAGAACCCGAGGTGGCTGAGAACCCTCTCGCTCATTGCCGGCCACGCGAGAAGGAAGCCGTCAATCGCGGGCCTGCGGTGTCTGAATAGAAGATGGATCGGGATCAACGTCGCCCCCAGATGCGCTTTGGTTGTTTCCACGCCTTGGCCCGCGTGATAGAGCGGGATTCCCCTTTCCGCGCAGGTGCGGATATTCTCGAGCCAGGACAGCACATAAAGATTGTAGCGGCGGCCGAGTTCGAAGTCCATGCAGAAATTCTTGTCCACCATCGCTTCTTGTCGCACGACCAGAAGGTTGAAAGCCGCGAGTTCTTCCCGCACGAAATAGAGCGTGTATTCGGCGCCCGGGACGCGCTCGCAGATCTTCTCGAAAAAAAGACGGTTATGTGCGCCAAACGCCATGGGGCTGCGCGCGACCGTTGCCAGATAAAGATCGTAGATCCTGTCCAGAAAAGGAGCAACGTCACGGCTTCGAATTACCCGGACTTCGGGGGCAACCCGCATCTTGCGGCGCAGATCTTTTCTCGCGGCTCTTGAAAGGCGGGCCAAGAATTCATCCAGGCTGCGAAAATCGATCGACATTCGGGCGCACGACTGACACCTGACCCGGTTGAATTTATTGAGCACTTCACCGGGAATGCTGCCGTAATCACTGAAGTTGTACAGCGCCACGATGTCGCTCTTGAGTTCGGCGGCGAGCGTCTGCACGGCGTCGAACGCCATTGTGAATGCCGACGCGAGGGTGCCTGGATCGACGCGAGGATCAATCCCGATTTCACTCCACTCGCCCACCAGCAACCCCACGCCCAGGATTCGGGGTTGAAAAAGCGACGGGATGAGACGGCCTGCCACTTTCAGCGAGGTCTTGATCCAGCCGTGTACGAACGACGACAGATCGAAACGGGTTTCAAACAACGGCAACAGAAGGACCGGAAGATCGTCTTTGAACACGACGATGCTCCGCAGGATAAAACCTTCAATGCCCGATTCCTGCAGCAGAGAAAGTAGAGGAGCAGTGTTGGAGGGCTCCGGAAAAAGCCGTCCGAGGTCTGCCGCCGATGCTCCGTCCAGGCGCGGTAGGCACTTGCAGGTAAGGTTATGCATCCCGGATCTTCCCTGTGGCTTGACCGTAGAGCTGCCTGTCAGGGAGGGGCTGGCAGCCAGGCATTCCTCGTGTGGCTGCGAAGCGCGGGCAGGGACAGAGCATGGTTCCGCCCATAGTCGTATCGATGGGGCGATTCACAACGGCGATGGAAAGCCACATCGTCACCTCAGGAAACGAACGCACCCATAGGGACAGGCCCGCACCTGCTGGGAAGCGCGCCAGAGCCTTCCCGGATACGCGCACGGGAAAGAGATATCCGTCGTCCCCCCCTGGAGATGGACAGACATGGATGTGCAGCGGATCCACAAAGTGGAATGCGCATCCGAGGGCCTTGACCGCGGCTTCCTTGACAGACCAGAGCAAGGCTGATGCCTGCGCCAGATCTCCACCCGCCAGATTCAAGACATGGTGAAGCTCTTGTGCATTGAAGACTCGGTGAAGGGGGTACTCTCCCTGGAATTCGAAGGCCTCTGCCACGTCGATGCCAATGTCGGACTCATCCCCACAGACGGCGGCCCAGACTTTCCCTCCGCCTTCGCTGAAGGAGATGGCGGGTCCCCGATGGCCGCCCACCAGGAGACGGGGCTTGCCGAGCGGGTCACGGATCACGTGCACCGGGAATGCCGCTCTGTCGGAGGACAGGCAGAATGTCCGGAGAGGACTGTCCAACGCCAGAAGGTGATCCCACAGGATGGAGACCAGCCGGCGCCTGGCTTCTTCTCCGTTCGCGCCCTGTCCCTTGGGCGTTTCGGTGTCGCGTGGCAGGGATGCATAGAACACCGGCCCTCTTCCGAGGACGGGATGCATCGTATGGACGGTTACTCCGTCGCGATCCTCTGCCTCATTCACTCCCATCTGTCCGTACCTGCGGCTCAGTCCGAAACCCAACGCATACGGATCATGGAGCCGGATGATGGTGTCGCCT
>JBFZCA010000059.1:0-3069 GCA_041308205.1 Planctomycetota bacterium
GCTCTTCCGATCTATGATCCTGGGAGGGCCGTACGACAAGGAATCGGCGTTCCTGAGCGTGCACGCGGGCGCGGGGGGGACCGATGCGGCCGACTGGGCGCAGATGCTCGGCCGCATGTACTCGCGCTGGGCCGAGGACCAGGGTTACCAGGTGGCGGTCGTCGACACGGTGCCGGGCGAGGAGGCCGGCGTCCGCCAGATGACGCTGAGCGTCAAGGGATTGCGCGCGTACGGCTACCTCAAGGCCGAGATCGGAGTCCACCGTCTCGTGAGGATTTCGCCCTTCGACGCGAAGAAGCGGCGCCACACGTCCTTTGCGGCCGTCGATGTGATCCCCGATGCGGACAAGGAGATCGACATCGAGATTCGCGACGGCGATCTCAGGGTCGATACGTTCCGCGCGGGCGGGGCGGGCGGCCAGCACGTCAACGTGACCGACTCGGCGGTCAGGATCACGCACATGCCGACCGGCATCGTCGTCCAGTGCCAGAACGAGCGCTCGCAGCATTCCAACCGCGCGACCGCCATGAAGATGCTCAAGGCCCGCCTCATCGGCATCGAGGAGAAGAAGCGCGAGGACACGCTCAAGCAGGCGTACGACGAGAAGGGCGAGATCGCCTGGGGCAACCAGATCCGCTCGTACGTGCTCCAGCCCTACACCCTGGTCAAGGACCACCGCACGGACCTTGAGATGGGAAACGTGGATGCGGTGCTCGACGGCGCGCTGGCGCCGTTCATCAACACGTACCTGCGCATGCGGCTCCTGGAGGGCAGGAAGTAGCGCGGCGGGGGGGATCGATGCAGCCCCGCGCGGCTCATTGCCTTCGCCCCCAAGGGCGGCGAGCCGGAGTGCACGCCGGAACGGCGGCGCCTGTGCTTGAGCCCGCGGTCGGAGGGCGCGGTCTACGCCTTCAGGTGCCGCCGGAACGAGTCCCTGAGCGCAAGCGCCTCGCGCCTCGCGGCGTCCTTCCATGCGATCCCCGGGTGATCGCGATGGGCGTAGATGATGCTGCGCGATGCCGTGATCAACGCGCCGCGGCGTCCCGGCAGGAACGCGGGGGCGAGGTCCTCGACCTTGCCGCCCTGGGCGCCGACGCCGGGGAGCAGGAACACGGTCTCCGGCATGGCCTCGCGCAGCTCGCGCAGGACGGCGGGGTACGTGGCGCCGACGACGGCGCCGACGCCGCTCAGGCCGCAGGCGCCGGGAAGCAGGGCGCCGAGCTTCCCGACGAGCGCGGCCGCGTGCAGGTACAGCGGCCGGCCGCCGCTCCGGAGGTCCTGGAGCTGCGGCCCGGAGGGATTGGAAGTCTTCACCAGGACGAAGAGCCCCTTGCCGCGCGGCTCGGCCTGCCGGATGAAGGGCAGGATGCCGTCCTCGCCGAGGTACGGGTTCACGGTGACGGCGTCGGTCGCCGGTCCGGGCGTGCCGGGCAGTTCGCCGAGCTGCGCTTCGGCATAGGCCTCCGCGGTCGACCCGATGTCGGCGCGTTTCGCATCGAGGATCGTCATGAGGCCCAGGCTCCGCGCGTGTCCGAGCGAACGCGCGAGCGCCGCGGCGCCGGCGGCGCCCAGGCGCTCGTAGAACGCGCTCTGGAACTTCACGGCGACCGCCGCCTCGGCGACGGCCTCGAGGATGCCGGCGCTGAAGCGTTCGAATGCCTCGGCCAGCGCCTCGGGGGCCGCGCCGGCCGGAGCGGCGGCCTCCGGAGGGAAGAGCGCCGGATTCGGATCCATGCCGACGACGATGGCGCTCTCCTTGCGTTCGACGGCTTCCTGGAGCCTGTCCGCGAAAGACTGCATCGGTTCCTCCCGGGAAATCACTGGGGCGGTTCGCGGCGCGACTCCCAGGCCTCGCCGCGCGCCCGGTCCGCGGCGAGGGCCTGCGCGATGGCCGCGAGGCGCTCCTCGGCGGTCGCAAGGAGGCGCGCCTCGGTCTCGGTGTCCCGCGGGAGCCGGCGGTGGTACTCGCGGCCGAGCTCGAAGGCGTCCTTCGCCTGGGTGTAGAAGGCCGAGGCGAAGAAGCTCTCGCCCGCCTCGACGAAACCGGCCAGCGGGCCGTGCTCGGGATACATGAGCTCGTAGAGGCCCTCGATGCCCCGCGGATGGGATTCGGCGATGAAATCGTCCCGGTTGAGGAAGAGCGAGCGGGTCAGGATCTTCTGCCCGCGGAATCCCGGCAGCAGGGTCTCGAGCCGCTCGCGCGCGGTGCGGTAGAGGAAATCGACGTGCTGGATCTTGTGGGGGACCAGCTTGAGGGCTTCTCCCATGATCGCCTGGAGCTCGGCCTGGGCGTCGGTGCGCGCCCAGTACAGCGCATAGTGCTTGACCGTGTAGTGCTCTTCCTTGAGGATCGAGATCTCGTGGAAGATATCGCTCACGTAGCGGTCGAGAAGGTCGGTCTGGTCGCGGTCGCGGAAGATGTCGTGACAGTAGTCCTTCAGCGTGAAAAGGTAGCGGTCGCGGAGATCCTCGAGCTTCTGGAACTCGATGAGGCCGGCAAGATCGATCGGGCTGAGCTGGAGCGCGTCGCGCGACGTCCCGTTCTTCGCGCAGATTCCGGCGACGTTCTCCTCGTACTGATCGTGGATGTGGCGGTATGCCAGGAACGAGCGGTAGAAAAGCTCGATGATCTTCCAGATCTTGTGCTCGACTACCTGGGCCATGGCTCCTTCCGTGTGCAGCGCCGCGCACGACGTCGTACGGACGCCGTTCCGTGCGGCGCCGTACGCCATGCACGATCAGTCTACACCGCCCGCACGCGGTGGAACAGGCCTACTTGCTGCGTTCGATGATGTGATATCCGAATTCGGTTTCGACCACGCCGGAGATCTCCCCGATCTTGAGCGCCTTGACCGCGCTCTCGAAGGGGGCCACCATCTGGCCCTCGCCGAACGTGCCCAGGTTGCCGCCGTCGTTCTTGCTCGGGCAGTCGGACCATTGCTTCGCAAGCTCGGCGAACTTGCTTGCGTCTTTCTGGAGCTCTGTCGCGAGCTCGGCGGCCTTCTTCTGGGCGTCCTCCTTGGTGCGCGTGATCGCGGGGTCGCCCGTCTTGCCCTGGTACGAGATGAG
>JBFZCA010000060.1:0-13347 GCA_041308205.1 Planctomycetota bacterium
GTTCGTCGGCTCGTCGAGCATCCGTCTCTGGCCGCTCGCGCGCTCGTTTCCGCATCTCGGGGCGATCAACCGCGGCTTCGGCGGCTCCTTTCTCGCCGACAGCACGGCGTTCGCGCCGCGCATCGTCATCCCGTACAAGCCGGCCGCCGTCGTCTTGTATGCCGGCGACAACGACCTCGCCGCGGGAAAGACGCCGGAGCAGGTCCGCGATGACTACGCGGCCTTCGCGCGGATCATTCACGGCGCGCTGCCCGAGGCGCGCATCGTGTACATCTCGATCAAGCCGAGCATCGCGCGGTGGAATCTCATCGAGAAGATTCGCGCGGCGAACGCGCTCGTACGGGAGGCGGCCGCGAAGGACGGACGGCTCGTGTTCGTCGATGTCGAGCCCGCCATGCTGGGCGCGGACGGGCAGCCGCGGCGCGACCTGCTTGCCGAGGACGGCCTGCACCTCAACGCCGCCGGCTATGCCGCCTGGACGAAGCTCCTCGCGCCGCACCTGCGGCCGCGCGCCGCGCCGCCGCCCGCGCGCGGCCGGGAGAGCGGCTACCGCGGCATCTGGTTCACGCTGGGCGAGTTCTCGGAGTACGGGGACAAGTACTCCGGCGGGCTTGGCACCTACACGGCGAAGCACGTGCCGCTCGCCGTGTACGCACCCGAGGCCGGCAAGACGTTCTTCGTCTACGGCGGCTCGCGCGAAGGCGCGTGGGGGCTCCTCGCGATGGCGTCCTTCTACGACCATGCGACGGGGACCGTGCCGCGGCCGACGATCGTCCACGACAAGGGCGCCGTCGACGACCCGCACGACAACCCGAGCATCGCGCTCGATGAATCCGGGCACGTGTGGGTGTTCGTGAGCGGCCGGGGGCGCTCGCGCCCCGGCTTCATCTATCGCAGCACGGCGCCCTACGATGTCGGCGAGTTCGAGCGCGTCCACGAGGGCGAGATCACGTACCCGCAGCCCTGGTGGGTCCGCGGGCGCGGGTTCGTGCTCCTCTTCACGAAGTACACGGCCGGCCGCGAGCTTTACTGGTCGGCGAGCGCCGACGGCCGCGCGTGGGCGCCGGCCCGCAAGCTCGCGGGCATGGGCGGCCACTACCAGGTGAGCGCCGAGCGCAACGGGCGCATCATCACGGCGTTCAACATGCACCCGGGCGGCAGCGTCAACAAGCGGACAAACCTGTATTTTGCCCGGACGGACGATCTCGGCGCGACCTGGCGGAGCGCCGGCGGGGCGGTCCTCGCGCCGCCGCTCGTCGATCCCGCCTGCCCGGCGCTCGTCCGCGATTTCCGCGCCGAGGGGCTGCTCGTCTACCTGAAGGACATCGCGTTCGATGCGGACGGCAACCCGGCGATCCTCGTCGTCGTGTCGCGCGACCACCGGCCGGGTCCCGCGGGCGGCCCGCGCGTGTGGACGCTCGTGCGCTGGAACGGCGCGGCGTGGGAGTCGCACGAGGTCGCCCGGTCGGATCACAACTACGACATGGGCTCCCTGTACACCGAGGACGATGCCGAGTGGCGCGTCCTCGCTCCGACCGAGCCCGGGCCGCAGCCCTGGGGGACCGGCGGCGAGGTCGCGCTCTGGGTGAGCCGCGATCGGGGGGCCACATGGCAGAAGCAGCGCGACGTGACGGCGGGCAGCGCGCTCAATCACGCGTACGTTCGCCGGCCCGTGAACGCGCACCCGGACTTCTACGGCTTCTGGGCCGACGGCGACCCGAACGGGTACTCCTGCTCGCGGCTCTACTTCACGAACCGCGCGGGCGATGCCGTCCGGCGCCTGCCGTGCGAGATGGAGGGCGCGACGGCGGTCCCGGAGCGCGTGGCGGCGGCCGATTGACCGCCGCGGGCGGTCACGCGGCCTCAGCGCGACGTCGGCTCGAGCTCCCCGCCCATTCCCTTCTCGTTCTCCATCATCTTGCGCGGCTCGATGGTGAGCTCGACGGTGCCGCCGCCGCGCCGGACCGTGACGCTCACGCGCTCGGCGTTCATGAGCATCGCCGCCTGGAGCTGCGCGAGGTTCTCGATGTCCTTGCCCGCGATGCCGACGATGAGATCGCCGTCGTGGAAACCCGCCCGCGAGAGGTAGCCCTCTTCCTCGCCGAGGGTCACCTGGAGCGCGTTCACGGGTTTGGGCTCGAAGCGCACCTCCATGTCGCCCTGGACGTCGATCCGCATCTCCTCCATCGTGCCGCCGCCCCACGACCGGAGCTTGTACTCGCCCGGAGCGAGCAACGGAAAGGTCGCGCGACCATCCTTTGCGGCCTGCGGCGACCCGCCCCGGAACGCCTCGCGCCGCTGCAAAGGTTGAAGCTGGAGGCGCATGCTCGCCGTTCCCTCGGGAACGATCACCGTCACGGTATAGAGTGGCGGGATGGGAAACGATACGGAGTTCATGCCGGCGGCGAGCATCACGGGCTGCCGCGCGACGGGTTTTTGGCCGTAGCGTTCGGTCTGGACGTACATCACGAGCTCGTAATCGCCGGGCTCCACGGGGCCGAGTCGCTTCTTGCCCTCGAAGTCGACCTTGTCCTGGACGTGGCCGTAGACCTGCCCCCCGCGGCGCGTGTCCTTCGCCGCCTTCTCGATGCCGACGTTCACCTTGCCCTCGAGGCCGCTGCCCGCGTAGTTCGGTATCACGACCTCGATCTCCGCGGGCACGGCGAAGCGTACGACCACCTCGACGCCCCTCGCCGGCTGGTACTCGACCTCCTTCGTGCCGAAGCGCTGCGTGTGGACCGAGATGAAGCGCTGCAGGTCGCCATCGCCTTCCTCTCGACCCGAGCGCATGTGCTCGGGCGTTTCGGGAGGGAGGAACCAGTAGCTTCCGTCCGACCGCGCAACCGTGCTGCCGCCGCCCGATGACGAGCCGCTCTTCGACCGCATGGCGCCGGAGATCTGCGCATCGCGGATCAGCTCGTTCTCGGGCCCGTAGACCCACACGACCACGTAGTCGGCGGGGTCGAGCGCGGGCATCACGAGATCGCGCACGACGACCGCGTCCGCCACCTGCACGTGCTCCACGATGGCGATGGGGGCGTTGTGCCCGCGTGCCGCGCCGATTGCGTAGGCGCCGGCGGCGAGATCCTCGAACGCGAACGCAAAGTCGTTGTGCCGGCCGACATACGCCTGGCCCTCCCCGCTCTGCCGCAGGCTCTCCCAGTCGGGCGCGCTTCCTGGCGTCACGCGCGCTATCCATACCACGGCATTCTCGGGCTCCTCGCCCTCGGAGAACTTGACGACGCCCCTGATCCCGGGGCGGCTCCTGAGCGTCAAGGTCACGGTCTCGGCCCGCCCGCCCGCATTCAGGGTCACCTCGCGCTGCTCCGACGCGTACTCGCCGTCCTTTCCCGAGGTCGCGCGCAGCTTGTACGCGCCCGGGTTGAGCTCGATCGCGGGGTTCTCGAGCGTCCAGCGCACCGAGGAGCTCGATGTGCTGCCGTCGCTCCGCCGCTCCCACTCGATGGAGGCTTCCGCCGGGCTCGTGCCGTCCGCGAAGACCACGCTCAGGGGAATCTCGGTGACGAGCTTGGCGACGAACTCGACCTCGCTGCCCGGCTTCACCGCGCGCCAGTTCTCGCGCCCGCCTCGCTGCACCTCGTAGCCGCTCAGGAAGGCCTGCAGCCGGTACTCGTGATCGGCCAGCCCCGCAAGGGCGAACGCGCCTTGCGCATCGCTCGTGGCCTCGACGCGCGCGAGATTGTTGCGCTGGTGCTGTTCGGCCAGCCTGGCGACGTACTTCTCGAGCGGCTCGTCCTCGGGAACGCCCGTCGCGCGCCTGCGGCCCGTGCCGCGGTCGGACGACTGCGGCCAGCCCCGAACGACGACGCCGGCGATGGGGCTTCCGTCCTCCAGCTTGACCGTCCCCTTGATCGTGCCGCTGCCCGACTCGACCTTTGGGATGGGAAGAGCGGCGAGCGCTTCGGCGAGGAGCGTGGATGTCTCACGCGGCAGCGGCGCGGCTTCCTCCGCCGCGCCGTCAACCCTCGGCGCCGGCGTGGTCGCCGCAACCCCGTGGGGCGCCGGCTTGTCCTGGAACGGAGGCACATCCCCGCGCCCCACGGTGCACAACGCGATACCGAGCCCCGCGCCGAGCAGGAAGAACGCGAAATTGAGCAACGCGATTCGCAGCATGCACACCTCCTCGGGCGAGGCGACGGCGGCGCGCAGGCAGCGCCTGCCGTCCCAATACCTTCAGACTCTCAGAAGATGAGCGGGGTGTCAAGCTCGGGAAGCGGGAACGATGTCCTCTTGCCTGCTCGTACGGGGCGAGTGCGCAGCCGGCCGGTGATGGCAAAGGGCAGCGAAGGTCATCTGCGTACGGCTGCATCGCGAGAGCATCGCGTACCGGGGCCGAGAAGGGCGTCGAGCCGGCGCGCGGCGAGAGTCCTCCGCCTGCCTCCGGCAATGAGCGTCAGGAACCGGCGCATCTTCGGCATGCTGAAACTCGATGGGAGCTCGATCTCGGGCAGCGCGGCGAAGAGCCGCGAGCGCGCAGGTCCGAGGTAGGCGAAATCGACGAGCGCCTTCTCCGGCGTCGCGATGCAAAGGCCGTCGCGGCCCACGGTCTGGAATCCGGCGAAGAACCCGGCCGCGACATGGTGGATCGAGGCCGTGCCGAGCGGCGTCGTGAACAGACGCGAGCGCGCCGGCGAGATCGCGTAGATTCGCTCGGGAATCTGCTCGATCATCCCATGCCGATACAATGCCGTCTGGAGCGACACGTAACTGGGAAGCGGCGCCGTGAGAATCTGCGGCAAGAGGAGCGGATCGATCCTGTCGGGGAATCCCCAGAGTCCGCGCGTGAGGCGCACGAGGTGGCCTGCGGCGGCGAGACGCGCCATGATCTTGCTTGCGTGGAGGCGCGGGACGCCGAGCGCCGCGGCCCCATCGTTCGTGCTCAGCGCGAGGGATCCCAGCCGCTTCAGCGCGGCAAGGGCGTCAATGAGTCGCATCGGAGTTCTCCAGTGCGTCAAGGACCCGGAGCGTCATGTCCTCCCAGACGGCGGGCGTATCGTAGGAGCCCTGCTGCTCGGGCGGGAGGAACGACAGGACCTGGCCTTTGAATTCATCGAAGGCGATGGCAAGGCAGCGTTCGCGTGCCTGTTCCAGCAACTCGGCCGGCAACGACGTTCGCATCCCGGCGGGATCGACCGCCCCCGAAACCTGGAGGAAATGCAGGTCGAACACATCCCGCGCCTGGGGAACGGCGCGCGACGCCAGCGCCTCCACCTTCTGCAGCCACGCGGTCGCTGCCGGATAGTGACACGCGAAGAACGGCGCGATTCGATGCTCGCGGACGAGCAGCGGATCGACCGTTTCGAAGGCCGTCCCCGAGAGCGCACGCCGGCGCGAGAACTCGATCTTCGTCGGTACCGGCAACTCGCTGCCGGGGATGAGGAGCCCGATCTTCCATCGTTGCGTCGTCGCGGTGTGCTTGGCGTCGGTCACGTGCTCGATCCGGATGCCGCGGACGGCCAGCATCGTCTCGAGCTTCCCTGACTTGAGAATCGCCGCAACCCGCGCGCGCAGATCCTGGACCTCGATCGCGCCGACATCGAAATCCATGTCCTCGGAGTGACGAATGCTCCTCAGGAAGAACCGCAGATTCGCCCCGCCCTTGAGCGCACAGATCTGCTTATCGAGCTTGGCGCCGAGCAGCGCCAGGAAGGACAGGTGAAAGTACTCCGTGTGCTGCCGCTGCTGTGAAAGGGCCATGAGCAACCTCGCCGATATGATACCGTTTATAGTCACCCGTGTCACTTATCGGTATTATATCGCCAATTCCGTACCCTGCCATAGTCATGTGGGCGGCGGCAGGCGCAACCATAATTCGTTGCTGCCGTCCCGATCGACCGAGGGGTCGCTCCCCTGGGGGCGATCACTCCCCGCAGGGCGCGTAGCTCAGGCAGCCGAGGTCGTCCGGCGTCGGGTCGATGGCGCACGCGCCGAACGGCTGCGGCAGCGGCCCGCCGTTCGCGAAGAGGTGCCCGAGGACTCTGACCGCGTCCGCGATGTCGACCTGGCCGTCGTCGGAGGCGTCGCCGCGCGCGAGGCAGCGCGGCAGGCCGCTCTTGCACGGATCGTCCCGCGGGCCGAAGAGAAAGCCGAGGATGCACACGGCATCGCTTATGTCGACGGCGCCATCCGAGTTGGCATCGCCGCGGCGAAACCGCGTGCACGCCAGGCTGCGGAGCCAACGAAAGTAACGATCGCCGCCGTCGCCGACGAGAAGGGGCATGCCGGTCATGGCCTCGGTGTAGCCGTTCCAGGAGTTGTAGGCAATGCCGTCCCCTCCCAGCTCGGCGGCCATCAGCGCGAGCTCCTTGAGCCACGTGTCGGTGAAGCCGTACACGACCGAGGTCGGAAAGACGATGTGCGCGTCGTACCCCGGGCACACGTCCATGAGAAACGGTATGCCGGTGCCGATCCAGCGTTCCGAGAAGACCCACTTCCAGCGGTAGCGCTCGATCTCGCCGGGGCTGCCCGCCATCCAGATCTCGGGAATGAAGCACTGGAGCCCGAGGATCGACGCGGTCGCGCGCAGGAAAGGTCCGGTCTCGCCGGGGCTCGGCCGGAGAATGCCCGGCGCATTCGAGTCGGGAGGCAGCGCGTCGATGAAGAAGCCGACGGCGACGCCCGTGGCCTTGAGCACCTCGCCCGCCACGAGGTCGAAGCCCTGCGCGAAGGCGGCGTGATCGGTTGCCGTGAGCCTGTTCGATGAGGCGTGAATCAGGACGACGGCGTGGCGCGGCTTGCCGGCCGAGTCGTAGACGCGCGCCCAGCGGCTCGCCCATTCCGGGTGGGCCGCGTTCTTGAGGTAGCGCTCGATCAGGTTGATGATCTGGTTGACGGTGCCGGGCGCGACTCTCCCGTCGGTCCAGCGCGGAAACTCGTTGCGCAGGTTCCAGTTGCCGCGGGACTCGATGAAGGGCATGACGAGGAGCGAGGCGTCCGCCGCGGCGGCGAAAAGCTCGTCGTGAGAGCCGGGCGCCGTCTGCATGGGCGCCCAGGGCGCCCAGCTTTCGAGACACGGCAGGAAATCCTCGCCCCAGGAGGACATGGTGACGACGTTGATGCACGCGCGAGCCATCTCCTCGAGCGCGAAGCCGCGGTTGAGCGGGTTCGACGACCACGCGAGGTGGCGGTTGTCCGCGGGCTTCACCGTGAAGAGCGCGAGATTCGGGGCCGGGGTCGCGGTGCACGCGTAGGGATTGGTGCCGTCGCGCGCCTGGCCGGCGAAGAACAGGGCGGTCTTGATTCGAAGGCCGTCGCGGCCGGGATTCGCGAGCCGTCCCCACAAGGGCGAGGCGGCCGTCGCGTGCCGGGCGCCGGCGAAAGCGATCGTGGCCGCAAGTACGACCGAAAGGAAGCGCGAGCGCGACCTTCCGTGACGCGAGCTGCCGTGCGGTCGAACGCTCATTGCCGCCCTCCTTCGTTGCCGCGCGCCGGGGACATCGCGCGCGGGCTCCTGCCGCCATCGATTATGGACGATTGCGCTGCGCGGGACAACAACGCCGCGCGCCCGCCGCGCTGGATGCGTCGTCCTCCGAATGGTGTAATGATGATTCGAGGGAGGACACGTCCATGAAGTGCACGTCTGCTCTCGTCGCCTGCATGCTGCTTGCCTGCGTGAAGACTCCTGCCGCGGATTCCGCCCGGTCGGACGAGCTCAGGTGGCGGCCGGGGCCCTGCCTTCTCCTCGACGACTTCGCCATCGAGCGGTCCGAGAACCTCGCACGGAAGGTGACCCCGCCCGCGCGGCATCCCGTTCCCATCGTCACGGGCGCCGGGTCGGATGGCAAGGGAGACCGCTGTTTTCAGCCGTACTTCACGGTCATCCGCGATCCCGCGACGGAGCGCTTCCGGATCTGGTACGGCGTGCCCGAGAGCGAGATCCAGTCGCACCTTGCGACCATGGAATCGCCGGACGGCGTCGAGTGGATCCGGCCGCACCGGGTTCTCGCCGACCCCGCCCGCATTCAGTTCGGGTGCGCGATCGTCGACCGCGGGCCGGGCTTCTCCAGGCCCGAGGAGCGCTTCGCGTACGGTTTCTTCGGCGAGCACAGGGGACGCGGAGGCTTGCAGATCGCGGTCTCGCCCGATGGGCTCGCGTGGAAGGGCCTCGATGTCCTCCTTCCCTGCACCCACGACATCACGTGGCTCGGCTGGGATCCGCTCCGCATGCGCTACCTGGCGTTCGTCTCCATGATCGAGGACGGCTGGCGGCGGACGCCGTACCAGAGCGTGAGCCCCGACCTGGAACACTGGCGCGAGCCCCGGCGCGCCGTCAAGCCCGAGCGCGGCGAGGAGGGAGAGATGCAGTTCTACTGCATGGCCGGCGCCGTGGCGCGGGGCGATCTCCTCGTTGCTCTCGTGAAGGTGCTCAGGGACGATCTGAACGCGGAGCCGGGCGCCTCGGCGAGGGACCTCGGCGACATGCAGCGCAAGTTCGCCGGCATCGGGTACACCGTCCTTGCCTGGACGAGGGACGGCGAGACGTGGGAACGGGACATCGAGCCGTTCCTCGACCGCGCCGAAGCGCCGGGAGCCTGGGATCGGGCCATGGCCTGGGGCGATTGCCAGCTCGTCGCCGGAGATGAGACCTTCGTCTACTACGGCGGCTACAAGCGCGGCCACAAGGTGGCGCGGTTCACCGAGCGGCAGATCGGGCTTGCCCGTATGCCCCGCGACAGGTACGCGGCGCGAGTCGCCGGGACGAGTCCCGGGCGGCTGCGTACGCGCGCGGGCGTGCTCGATGCCGCCGGGCTCGCGTTCAACGCCCGCATTCGCGGCACGATGAAGGCGAGGATCGTCGATGCGGCGGGAAATCCCGTCGAGGGCTTCGACTGGTCCGATGGAACGCCGATCCGCGGGGACGGCGTGACGCTGAACGCGGCGTGGCGGAAACCCCTGGCGGCGCTCCGCGGGAAGATCGTGGCGCTCGAGCTCACGCTCGTCGATGCCGAGCTCTGGGCCTTCGAGTGGCGCGGCGAAGACGGCGCGGGGCGGTGACCGCCGCCGCGCGGTCATTTCCTCAACTCGACGACGACGCGCTTCAGGAAACGGCCCGGGCAGGTCGTTGCCTTGAGCTCGCCGTGGGCGAAGATCTGGCGCGAGGGGATGTCGTACTTGGCGCAGAGGCGCCGCACGAGCCACGTGAGGCTCGCCGTCTGGGCCGCGCTCGGGCCCTGCGCGTCGTAGTTGCCGATCACGCAGATGCCGAGGTTGCCCTTGTTGTGCGCGGCGCCGGCGTGCGCGCCCTGGAAGCGCACGGGGCGGCCTTCCCATATCTCGCCGCGCGGGTCGATTATGAAGTGGTAGCCTATGTCCTGCCAGTGCCGATTCTGCACGTGATAGGCGTGCATCCTGCGGATGACGTCCGCCGAGGCGGCGGCCGAGCGGGCCGCGCTGCCCGCGATGAACGCATCGTGCGCCGAGTGGTGAACGGTGATCCGGAATGGTTTGCCCATGGGGATGCCGGCCTGGGACTTGCCGGCCGGATCCCAGTCGCGGCGCGAGCGGATGCGCTGCCGCGGCGCGGCGCCGCCCGGGGGCCCGGCGGCCATGAACTCCTTGAGGCCGGGCGCATCGGGCGGCAACTGCCCCGAGAGCTGCACGAGGTCGCGGTAGAGACGCTGCTTGGCCTCGGCGCCGCCCTCCTCGTACGCGCGATGGAGATAGGCCCAGACGAGCCCGACCGGCTTGCCGAGCTTCAGATAGGCGCGGCCGCGGATGGCCTGAATCTCGGTCTCGTCCTGCTGCGCGAGCGAGCACTCGCGTTCGGCCCGGGCGGCTTCATCGAGCGCGGTCTGGGGGGCGCCGCGATCGAGCGCCGTGCGGGCAAGCCCGAGGCGGGCCCTGGCGTTTCGCGGACTCACCTGGAGCGCGCGCTCGAAGTACAGCTTCGCGCCGTCGAAATCGCGGACCGCAAGACAGCGTTCGGCGCGGGCGATGGCGTTCTCGTGCTCGGGCACGCGGCCGAGGTTCCGGCAGCCGGCGTAGACGCAGAGCGCCGCGAGCGCGGCAATGCGGGCGGCGCGGGCCGGTGATCTCATCGGCAGGGGCGCTCCTCTGACGGCGGGCCTGCCGCAACAGGCCCGGTTCTTCTCTTCCGGACATACGGCCGACGCAGTTATCTTACTTCGCAATCCGCGATGAGTGAAGCAGCAGAGTCGCGTGCAGATCCTCGCGCTTGACCGTGCCGAGGAGGCGCACCAGGCGGCCCGCAAGGCCGTCCCGGACCGAGTTCCGGCCGTACGTGACTTCGTGCGCTCCCAGCCGCACGAGAATCCGCCAGAGAATCACGAGGCCCGGCACGTAGACCGCTCGCCGCGCGGGCTTGAGGTCGGGGGGCGGGCCTTCCCGGAGGGCTCGTTCGATCATGGCGCGGATTTCCTCGATGGCGATGGCGTCCTTCCCGGCCATCTTGGCCGCGGCCTTGATCGTGCCGCCCGTGCCCACGGCGGCGGGCGTTCCGTGCACGGGCACCGCCGCGAGCTTCTGGTCGCAGTAATCCGCACTGGCGTTGAGATACACGGCGTGGTTGGCGGCGAGGTGGCCGAAGAGGCACGTGCTTCGGATCGCGCCGAGCGTCAGGCTGCCCGTGCTCCGGATCTCGCCGTTCTCGAACCAGGCCCACTCGGTCGTGGCCCCGCCGAGGTCGAAGAGAAACACCGACCGGCCGGCCGCGTCCTTGCGGTAGTCCTTGGCCATGAGCAGCGCCTCGTCCTCGCCGCTTATGACCCTGACCCGCACGCCGGTGGCGGCCTTGACCTCGTCCGCGAGCGCCTTGATCGTGCGGATCTCCCGGAAGACGCCCGTCGCCACCGCGATCATGCCCGCGAGGGGCAGACCGCCGGCGGCCTTCTCCGCCGCGCGCAGGCTGTCGATGACTTCCTGCATCGCGTCGCCGCTGACCGTTGCGCGCGCGAAGAACTCGTGCGCGATCCGCCAGGGGAACTTCTCGGTGATGATGACCGGCCCGTCCTCGCGGCGCGGGTCGACGAGGTAGAACTTGAGCGAGTTCGACCCCATCTCGAGAAGGCCGAAGGGGGTATCCTGCATGCCGGGCATCGTAGCAGGTTCCGGCGGGGCGCGGCAAGGTTTCAAGCCTGCATCTTTGCGGAAGACGAGAAAGGCCACGAAGACACGAAGGCACGAAGGGCTTTCGGTGCATTCCGAGCCTGCGGTGATTCACCGCCGATCCTTGGTGTCTTTGTGGCATCGTCCTCCCGTCTTCCCCGGACGAGAGCGCCTTCCTCACTTCCCGCCGGCCGGCCCCGCCGGCCGGCGCAGGAAGGGCGTGCTGCTCGCGAGAATGCGGGCGTTGAGCTCGGGCAGCTTCGCGCTTTCCTCGCGCATGTCCTCGATGTTGGCGAGGCAGTAGGGGCATTCGACCAGCGTGAGATGGAGCTTGACGTAGTCCTTGAGCTCCGGGGCCACGAGGTCCATCTCGTACTTGCCGAGCACGGAGCGCTTCAGGCACCCGAAGAGGTGGCGCTCCCACAGCGCGCGCAGCGAGCAATCCTCGAGCGGCGCCATGTCGAGCACCTTCGCGCGCAGGAACTCGATCGCCGCCTGCTTGATGCGCGTCACCTGCACCGGCGTGAGACCGAGCGCATCGCCGATCGCCTTGTTCTGGCGGTCGCTCATGAAGAGAAGCTCGAGGGCGACGATCTCGCGGTAGGAATCCCCGGTCTTGAGGCCGTCGAGGTACTCCGCCATGGCATCGATGAGCGCGTGCTCGCTGCGCGAGGCCTCCTCGGCCTCGGCGGCGGAGCGGCTCGGCGTGTCGGCGGGCGACTGCATCCGGTGCTGCCACTGCGTGTCGGAGAGGTTCTCCGCCTTGCGGCGGCGGCGGAAGTCGATGATCTTGCGCCTGAGAACGACGAACAGGAACGCCTCGATGGAGCGCAAGTGCCCGGCGCAGCCCGCGCTCTGGAGCAGCGCGATGAAGGTCTCCTGGACGAGGTCCTCCGCCTCGGCGCTGCGCCGGCCGAGCTGCCTGGCCGCGAAGGCGAGCAGGCGGCCGCTGTAGCACGCGACGATCTGCGACCAGGCATCCTGGTCGCCTTGCATCACGGCGCTGAGAAGCATACGGTCGGCGGCATCATGCATACCGTACATGGTACCGCCTGCGCGGTGCGCGCGCGAGCGGGAATCACACTCCGGTGAAGCGCCTGAAGTACAGCAGGTAGGCGGCGATGGCGATCAGGTAGATGCTGCATGCCACGATGCGCAGGGGCCAGGCGTAGTAGCCCTTCGTGTGCGCGTTCAGGAAGAGGTAGACCGACGTGATGATGAGCAGCAGGAAGAGCGCGCCGCCGACGAGCGAGGCCCACGTCTTGGCCTCCTTGACGCGTTTCTCGTGCTCGGCCCTGAGCTCGGAGGCGGCGTTCTCGGCGGCGGCCCTGGCGATATCGTCGACCAGAACGCCGCTGCACACGACGTACTGCGCGGCGCGGTAGGCGCTGCCCAGCCCTCCGGCGACCTCGACCTCGTCCTCGAACGTCGTGGGCGCACGCAGCGTCCTGTGGGCATCGATCTCGCGGGCGATTCTCTCGGCGATGGCGGTGCCGAGCAGCGTGCGCACGGGCACGAACTCCCGCGGCGCTCGCAGCGCACAGCGGGCGAGCACGCGGCCGTCTATGCGCGCCCTCAAGCACTCCCACGCCCTGGCAGTCGCCTCCGCGCTCGTCGCGTGGATGTCGCTGAACCCCGCCACGCGGTCCTGGCCGTCGGTCTTGACGAACGAGAACTCGACGCCGTCCACGGGGAGGGACTCCCGCGGCGGGTCTCTGAGCTCGTTGCTCGCGACCCATTCCGGGAACTCGGTTCCGTCCTTGGGCGGGTACTTGTCGGTCCAGGCCTGCCGGAAGTCGAACCGGGGTTCGGGCGCGGCGAGCCGGACGGATGCCTGCTGCCGGACCCGGACATCCGTTTCGTGCGCGACGCGGACCCCGATGAACAGGAGAGCGGCGCCGAGCGCGAGGAGGCCGGCGCCGAGGAGCGCGAGGACGATCACCGTGCCGGCGGCGTCGGCTTTCTTTCGGCGGACGAGCCGGCGAACGACGAAGAAGCACAGCACCGCCGCGGCCGCGATGGCGGCAATGACGAGCAGCTTCGGAGTCATGTCGTAATTCATGGCGCCAGTTCCTTACCGTACACGTCACCACTTGCCGAGCACGCATCCGCCCTTGAGGAGGACGATGAGCGCGAATACCAGGGCCGCCCAGAAGAGCAGCCGCACGACGAACCAGGCGCCCTCGCGCCAGACCGAGGACGCCGCCGTCTGCCGCAGGGTCGTGTCCGCCGGCGGCGCGGCAGGCGCCGTCGGCGGCGCCA
>JBFZCA010000061.1:0-3855 GCA_041308205.1 Planctomycetota bacterium
ACTACTTCGCGGCGTGGCTCGACTACGTGCGCTACATGGTGCGGCACTTCAAGGACAGGGTGCGGTACTTCGAGATCTGGAACGAGTGGAACGTGCCGGTGCCCGCCGAGAAGGCGGAGGAGCACCGCGCGCATTACGCGCGGCTGGCCGCCCCCACGGCGGCCGTCATTCGCGAGGAGTATCCGGATGCCCGGATCGTCATGGGATCGACCTCGGGCCTCGACGCCGACCTGATCGAGGAATGGGTCCGGGCGCTCAAGGGCCTCGTGGACGTGGTCGGGTTCCACCCGTACTACCACGCGGATCCCCGCGACATCCGCGACTATCCGCAGCGCATCGCCTCTCTCAGGGAGCGCCTCGAGCCGCTCGGCTTCCGGGGCGAGCTGATGGCGACCGAATGGAGCTGGTTCGCGCCGTACCCGCCGGCGTCCCGCGATCCGCATCGCTTCACGGAGTTGCAGAAGGCCAAGATCGCGGCGCGATTCACCGCCGTCAACGTGGCGCTGGGCGTCCACAGCTTCTGGAACGAGACCTTCCAGACGCAGATGACGAGCCGCGACGTGAGCCTCTTTCGCAACACGTTCTCGGCCGACCCGATCAGCCCGACGCAGCCCCAGCCGATCTACTACGTCTTGCGCACGCTCTCGACCGCGCTCGAAGATGTGCGGCCGTCCTCGGCCGAGGTGCGCATCTCGCCCTCGCACGAGGATCTGGAGTGGCACGCGTTCGAGCGCGGCGACGGCGCCCTGCTCGTCGCCCTGTGGCTTGCGGGCGAGGCCGTGGATGACTCGTCGCGCGAGCACGTCGTGGACCTGGCCGTGCCGGCCGCGCGCCACGGCGCCGTGCACGCCATCGACACCCTGAACGGCACTCGTCACGAGCTTGCGGCCGATCCCGGCGCCGGACTGGTACGCGGGATCCATGTGCGGGACTGGCCGCTGATCGTCGAGTTCAGCCCGTTACGGGAGTCTTGAGCCGGGACTTCGGCGTGATGAGCACGCTGTGCCGCACGGCGACGAGGCGCGCCGATGCAGCGTCGCGCTCTCCCACGGGCCCGTATGAGCGAGGCTCAGGGCCCGCGGCGCGCGGAGGCGTGTATCACCCCTCCAGGTCGAGCCAGGCGAGGGCGTGCGGCGCCAGGTCGAGATGAACGCGGCCGCCGGCGGCCTTGCATGCAATGCCGCGGCTTTCCAGAAACGAATCGGGCGCCCGCACGACGGTTGCGACGTTCGCCGGTTCGAGCAGGCGGCGCCGAATGTACTGGGCGGCGGCTCGCACACGCGCCTCCAAGAAATCTCCCGTCAGGTTTGCCACGAGAAGGCGCCGGCGGCCGGGGGCGAAGAGCGCCAGCGCCGCCGCGGCGCCCGGGACGGACGGAACGATCGGCGCCATGCGCGTGAATCCGGCCAGCGCGGCAAAGACGAAGAACACTGGGAAGACGGCGCCGGGCGTGGAACGAAACCGCCGCGGCAGCGGCGAGCCGGCCGCCGTCTCCATCACTCCGCGCCAGCCGGTGGTTTCGTAGTAGGTCAGGCTGTGCACGCGACCTGTCGCCGCGAGCGCGGCGATGCTGCCCAGCGTCCATGCAGCGCCGAAGAGCGACATCTGGCGCGGGTCGACCTGCGCCGGCAACTCACCGGGCGCGGGCGGACGCTCCCGGCCGGTTGCGACCGGGTTGAAACGCGGCTTGAGGGTGATCGGCGAGACGACGACCGGATGCGGAGAGAAAGCCGCGGCAGTCGCAACGGCCTGCCCCTGTGCCTCGAGATTCTCGACCAGCGACAAGTCGTCGAAGGCGTGGACCTGCGGATTGATGGAGAAGCACGGGAACGCGTGCGAAGCGCGGGCGGGGCGATGGCGATTCAGCTCCGCCAGATTCGCGTTGGCGCCCGCCGCGAAAGAGACGGAGGGATCGAAGTCCGCCAGGGCGGCCCGCGCCGACCGCACCCAACGTTCGGCGGCGGCCGGTTCGCGGACGTGGTACACAAGCCACAACGCCACGGGAGGCCGCACGAGGTCCAGCTCCCGGCGCAGGGCCCGGAGCTCTTCTGCCGCCGCGTCCGTGACGAAGAGCGCGAGGTGCGCGCCGCAATCGAGTCGGCGGGCTTCCTGCGCGGCACGCTGCAACACCGCGCGCCATCCCGGTCTCGAGAGCTCGAGGTCGGCGCGAAGATGCGCCGGCGCAAGACGCCGGAGCCGCTCGAGCTCGCCGGACCCGAGCGGCCGGCCGTGGCTTGCCATGCCGAGGCCGATGGGCGGCATTGCTCGCGTGGCTCGGCGCGGAACGACGAGCTCGATCCGCAGCGGACCGCGCCGTGCCGTGATTGCGCGCGCGGCGGACACGCGCCGGCCGCGCGCGGGAGGTTTCACGCGCACGGTGACCGACTGCCTGACACGGGCGCCCTTCTCGATCAAGACCGGGAACGGCAACTCCAGGGGCGTGCAATACGTCTTGAACGATGCATCGGTCCAGTTGCGCTGGTCTTCCATCTCGAAGACATCGCCTTCGCAGCGGGTCTCGATCGCCGCGCCGGGCGCCGCCTCGTACGTCAGGGCCCGCAGCCGCGTGAACGGCTGATGCGGGGAAACCCGGCGCGGAAAAACGCCCCGCGCCCGCGTGCCGTCGGTATGCTCGACCTCGCACGGGCGGCCCGCGCAGGCCTCGAGCGGATGCAGCACGCAGAAGCCGATCCGGTTGCGAAGGAAGCTCGAGCCGGCCTCGCCGTCGAATGTGTAGCGCACGGCGCCGTCCGGCGTCCCGATGATCTCGCCGCGCCACCGGAAGACCACGCCGGCCTGCCGGCACACGGCGCTGAACGCGAGGCGGAAACCGCCCGAGGCTCGGCGCACGCGCACGCGCGAGAGACGCGCCGGGACGGTTCCCCAGTTGCGGTCCCGCACGGCGGCGTAGATGCCCCTCACGACCTCGATCCCTCGCAGACAGATACGGCGCAGGAAGGCGCCGTCGCGCTCGAAGAACATCGTCAAGGGACCTGCCTGCAGATGGATGAGCCGCGGCCGCCGCCGGCCGGAGCCG
This sequence comes from Planctomycetota bacterium, assembly GCA_041308205.1. Classification (GTDB taxonomy): domain Bacteria; phylum Planctomycetota; class UBA8108; order UBA8890; family UBA8898; genus UBA8898. The sequence continues at coordinate 3,038 of JBFZCA010000061.1, forward strand.
AAGACCCGCCAGTGCGTGCGGCCGGCCGAGGCCGTCCGGATCGCGCGCGATCGTCTCATGCAACGTCCTCCGGTCGGATGACCCGCTCGGCCAGGCGCGCGAGCAGCCGGCTGCGGATGCTGTCGGTCAGCACGGCCAGGAATATGATGCCGCTCGTGATCAGCGGGTATACGTAGGGGTTGGCATTGACCATGACGAGGCCGTTCTCGACGCTCTGAATGAGCACCGCGCCGAGCACCGTGCCGGGGAAGACCCGGCCGCGGCCGCCGAACAGGCTCGTCCCGCCGAGCACGGCGGCTGCAATGGCGCTGAACTCCTTGTTCATGCCGAAGGTCGGCGACACCGATCCGAGCTGCGCCAGCGCCAGAATGCCGCCCGCGGCCGCGCAGATCCCGCAGATCACGTACACGGCCGCGAGAATGTGCGTCGTGTCGATTCCCGCCTTGCGCGCGGCCTCGGCGTCCTGGCCCACCGCGTACACCCGGCGGCCGAACGGCGTGTGCGAGAGCGTGACGTGCGCCAGCGCCAGCGCCGCGACGAGAACCCACAACGGGATGGGCACGCCCGCCGCGCGATCGGTGCCCAGGCGGAGGAAGCTCGCCGGCAGGTTCATGGCGCGCGTCTCGGTCAGCCACAGCGCGAAGCCGCGCCCGAGATACAGCGTCGCCAGCGTGACGATGAACGGAATGAGACGCAGCCTCGCGACGAAGAAGGCGTTGATCGCGCCGCCCGCCGCGCCGATGCCGAGCATCACCGCCAGCGCGGCGCCCAGGGGCGCGCCCCCCAGCACCATCTTGCCTCCGACCGCCGCCGCGATG
>JBFZCA010000062.1:0-3471 GCA_041308205.1 Planctomycetota bacterium
CCGGGTACGCCTGCGCGATGGCGGCGCGGCTGAAGGTCACGTCCCGGCCGAGGTCGACTTCCAGCCACGCGGACTTGACGCCCGAGTCGGTCGCCCAACGGGTGTCGCTTCGGCCATCGACAGCCTTGTCCGGCCCATGCTCGGCCGTACGCTGATAGACGTTGGAGGCGGTGGCTTTCGCCCCGGCAGCGAGTGACACGGGCGGCGGCACGTCCGCCGCGGCAAGTCCGAGCGCCGCGCCATCAAGCTCGAGCGCCACCACGGTGTCCAGCGGCCGGCGGTCGCCTTCAGGAACGGAGATTTCGAGGCCGGCCGCCGTCTGGCGCACTTCTGCCTTCCCGCCGCCCAGCACGCGACTGCGCAGGACCTTGACTGGAATCGCCGGCAGTTGCAGCGGGTCCTCGGTCCAGTCGGAGATGTGGACGTAGACGGTGTTTCCCTTGCGGGTCGAGACGCCGTAGTCGCCCGGCGTGAACGGCCCGCCGCGCGTACCGTAGATGCTCTCGCCGTGTTCCGCCAGCCACGCGCCCATGGCACGCAAGAGGCTCGCCTGCTCGGGCGCGATCTCTCCCGTCGGCATCGGCCCGACGTTGAGCAGCATGTTGCCGTCGCCGCCCGCGCAGCGGATCAGCATGCCCAGGCACGCTTCGAGCGACTTCACGCCGTCCTCCGACCCGCCCCAGGCCCATTGGCCTCTGCGCGAAGTCGTCATGCACGACTCCCATGGTCGTTGATCGTCGTAGGCGCCGACCGCCTGCTCGGGCGTGTAGTAATCCGCGTTCGCGGACAGGATGAGGCGATCGCTGTTGCCGGGTCCCAGATCGAGCCGGTTGTTGATGACGATGTTCGGCTGCAGCGCTTTCACGATCTTGTAGGTTTCCGACTGGTCATAGAGCGGCTCGTGCCCGTCCCAGTCGAACCACAAAAGGTCAATGAGGCCGTAGTTGCCCAGAATCTCGCGCAGCTCCGCCTGCATTCTGCCCAGGAACGCCGCATTGCGTTCGGTGCGGAAGTCCGGGTCGCGCCAGTCCATCGGCGAGAAGTACCAGCCGATTCGCATGTCCTGCTTCCGAGCCGCGGTCGCCAGTTCCGCGCAGATGTCGTGCGTGAACGGCGTTCCGGCCATGTTGTAGTCGCCGGCCTTCGAGCGCCAGAGCAGGAAGCCGTCGCAGTGCTTGGCCGTGAGCACCATGTACTTCATTCCCGCGGCCTTGGCGATGTCCACCCATTGGGCGGCGTCGAACTTCACCGGGTTGAACTCCTTGTAGAGGTTGTCGTAGACTTCGACCGGGATCGGGCCTCTGTTCGGACACTTCGGATTGGAGTTGGCGCGCGACCAACTGATCTCCGTGCCCTTGAGGCTGACCGGCCCCCAGTGGATGAACATCCCGAACCGTGCGTCGGCCCACCACCGAATCCGCTCGGGATACGGGCGCGGCGCGGCGGCGGGCGGGGCAGTCTGGGAGACGGCGGCGTTGAGCGCCAGGCCGGCCAGGAGCAGGCAGGCTGTGATTGTCCGTTTGGAGTTCATGTCCGGGTTCCTTGGTTCGGTGATTCCACGCTGCGTTCGCCGCGCACGGGAAGCGCCGTTCGCATTCCCGCAACCGGCGATCGTACTCGCCCGCCCCGCGGCGGTCAATCGAACGCGGCCGCCGCCGCGATCAAGCCCGCGAGCGCGACGCTCACGGATCGCCCCCTGGATTCGCCGGGGGGGCTGTGGTACTCATGAGGAAGCCGGAGGCGCGCCCGTCCGCGGCAAGGGCTACATCGCCGATGACCTGACCGACCACGCGATCGACTTCATCAGGCAGCACAAAGATGGCCCCTTCTTCTGCTACCTGCCCTACAACACGCCGCACTCGCCCTTCCATGTGCCCGACCGTTTCCACGACCGGTTCGCCGGCGCCGAGATCGCCATGCGCCACCGCGACCCTCAGAAGGAGGACCTGGCGACGACGCGCTGCGTGCTCGCCCTGTGCGAGAACATCGACTGGAACGTGGGGCGCGTTCTGGACGCGCTCGCCGAGCTCGAGCTCGACCGCACGACGATCGTCGTGTACTTCTCCGACAACGGCCCGAACATCTGGCGCTGGAACGGCGGCATGCGGGGCCGCAAGGGCTCGACCGACGAGGGCGGCCTGCGCGTGCCGTGCCTTGTCAGGTGGCCCGGGCGCATCGCGCCCGGCGCCAGGATCTCGCGAATCGCCGGGGCGATCGACCTCCTGCCGACGCTCGCCGACATGGCGGGCATTCCGCGCATCGGGGTCAAGCCGCTCGATGGCGCGAGCCTCGCGCCGCTTCTCAGGGATCCGCAGGCGGCGTGGCCCGACCGCATGCTGTTCTCCCACCAGGGAGGGAAGTCCGGCGTGCGCACCCAGACGCACCGCCTCGATGCCGCGGGCAAGCTCTTCGATCTGACCGTCGATCCGGGGCAGGATCGCGATATCGTCCGAGACCTGCCGGAGACGGCGGCGCGGCTTGCCGCCGCGGTCGCGTCGTGGAGCGCGGAGGTCCTCCCGGCGGGGTGGAAGGACGATCGTCCGTTTCCCGTCGGGCGCCCCGCGTTTCCGGTGACGCCGCTTCCCGCGCGCGACGGCGTGCCGTCGGGCGGCGTCAGGCGCAGCGCGGGGGCGCCCAACTGCTCGTTCTTCACCGGCTGGAAGGACGCCGGCGACAGGATCGCGTGGGACATCGAGGTCGCGACGGCGGGCATCTACGAAGCCGTGATCGATTACACCTGTCCGGCGGGGGATGTCGGCGCGACCGTGGAGCTGTCCTTCGGCTCGAGCCGCGTGACGGCGAAGGTCGTCGAGGCGCACGACCCGCCGCTCGTCGGCGCGGCGGACGATCGCGTGCCGCGCGCCGGCGAATCCTACGTCAAGGATTTCCGACCGCTGCGGCCGGGCGAATTCCAGCTCGTCAAGGGACGCGGCGCGCTCGTTCTCCGCGCGCTCGAAGTTCCCGGCTCCCAGGTCATGGACGTGCGCGGCGTCGTCCTGACCCTTCGGAAGTAGCCGGATTCAGTCGCGGCTGCGCCCCGCCTCGCGGATGCGGCGCAGGAGCTCCTTCAGCGTGTCGTGCATGTCGGGCCGCGTCGCGGCGCGCGATTCGCGCTCCGCGGGATCGCCGGCGAGATCGTAGAGCTGCCCCTGCGGGTCGAGGCCCGTCTCGACGCCGGTGTTCGCGCTGCGCTTCGCGCCCTTGCCGGGCTCGATGTACTTCCATGCGCCCTTGCGAAGCGCGAGCGTCGCGGCGTGCTCGACGAGGGTCTCGCGACCCGCGGCCGCATCGCCGAGCAAGGCCGGGAGCACGTTCATGCTGTCCGGCGCATCGGCCGCGCCGAGGCGCTGCCCGCACAGCGCCGCGAACGACGCCAGGAAATCGATCTGGCAGACGAGCGCCTCGGAGACGCCCGGCGTGACGCGCCCGGGCCACCTGACGATGAAAGGCACGCGCGTGCCGCCCTCGAAG
>JBFZCA010000063.1:0-7441 GCA_041308205.1 Planctomycetota bacterium
CAAAGGGGGGGACGAGGTCGCGCGGGTCGCCCTGGTCGACGATGCGAAGGGCGGAATTGCCGTCGCCGAGGTCGACGATCTCCATGCCGCCCGGCGCGCCGACGGCGTTGCCGAGCCCCAGGCCGTCCCATTCATCCGAGCCGGTGAGGCGGCGCCACAAGCCGTCCAGACGCACCGCGGGGCGAGGCTGGCCCGCGCCGATGAGCGGGGCATCGCCGCCGTACGTGTAGTCGAAGCCCGGGGAAACCCAGGGCGAGGAGGTCCCTGCCTTGTAGCCGATGTAGTCGATGTCCATGGCGCCGCGGCCGTAGGTCGGGTCGGCGGTGTCATCGGTCTGCTCCAGTTCGAGGCAGAGGTAGTTGTCCGGGGCGTAGTTGAGGAGGTCGTCGGGCAGGCGCAGATCCTCGGTTGCCGTGGGCAGCGTCACCTCGCCCTCGAATACGGGAGTGAAGGAGTCGTTGACCCACACCCTGACGAGGTGCTTGCCGCTCTCGGCCATCGCGCAGCTTGCCCACACCGTCGTCCACTGCGTCACGTCCGCGAGCGGAATCACGATCTGGGCCGTCTGCCTGCCCGTGCTCGCGCCGAGAAGGTTGCCGTTCCAGATGGTGAAGTTGAGCACGCGGTTGATGTCGTTGGCCGGGCCGGCGTTGCGCGAGGCGATGTAAATCGGCCCCTTGCCGCTGCTCTGGAACTGATAGCCGACCGGGTTGGGGTTCGGCTGGTCGAAGAGGTCGAGCGATGAGTTGTCGAGCATGCGCACCCTGAAGACCAGCGTGACGCCGTCGTCGACGAGCGCGTCGGTGTAGGCCGTTCCCAGCTCGGTCGCGCAGTCGTGCCCGCTGGCGAGCTTGCGATTGCAGGGGTCTGCGTAGGCGGGGATGAGGTCGCGGGGGTCGCCCTGGTCGACGATGCGAAGCGCGGAGTTGCCCTCGCCCAGGTCGATAATGTCCATGCCGCCCGGAGCGCCGGCGGCGGCGCCGACTCCCGAACCGTCCCATTCGTCGGAGCCGGTGGCGCGGGCCCATGTTCCATCGATACGCACGGCGGCGCGAGGCGTGCCCGCGCCCACAAGCGGCCCGTCCGCCTCGTACAGGTAGTCGAAGTCGGTGCCGAAGAAGGCCCCGAAATCGGCCGCGGAGCACAAGCCGGCGGCAACCGCCAGCACGGTAAGGATGCAGAGTCCTCGTTGCATGAGTCGGTCTCCTTCCAGAAAAAGAAAGCCCAAAGACGACGACCTCAGTCGGTACGCCCGAACAAACCTATTACCTTCACGCAATGGTCATTGTAGGCGAGATTCGGGCGCGGAGTCAAGACAAAAAACGACATGGCAACGGTCAACGAGAGAACGGCAGCCGGGTGAGGAAGGTCAAGATTAATCCGTGTCGTCCTACCATCGCCGGCGCAAGGGTTTACGGCTCGGGGCCGACAAACCGGATCGACTCGATCGCGATCTCGGCGTCCCTGGTCGAGCACGGGTCCAGCCTGAGTTGCGTGATGATGCCGCGCCAGCGCGCGTGAGCGCCGAGATCCAGGCGATACGTGTGCATGGCGCCGCCGCGGTCGAGCGGGGCGCGGATGCTCGTCGACTCGCTCATCGCGGCGAACGGCGAGCTCCAGAAGAGCTGGAGCGCATCGCCCGGGCCGGCGCCGCGCACCGCCATGCGGATCTCGCACGCCGTGAGCTCGCGCGCACGCACGCGCGCGGCGCAGGAGAGGGCCGGGTCGTTCGATGTCGTTCGGGCGCCGAGGACGCCGCTGGCGGCGGCAAGGCTCCGGATGCCCATCATTGCCGACCAGCCGCGCGTGTCGCCGTCCTCGGCGAAGGACCAGGCGGTCGCCGCGGGCGGCGGCGGAGCGACATCGTAAGGGCCGAGGCCCGCATCGGCCGGGCCGATGTCGACATGCGCCCCCGCGCCTGGACAGAAGACCCCGCGCACGGCATCGAGGTGCCCGAACCCGTATTCCTTGTGCGGCTCGCAGTACGAGCCCTCGCCCCATTCGTTCCAGGCCTCGATGAGGACGACCTTGGGCGATGCGGTTTCCGCCGTGAAGCGCGCCGCGAGCGCCAGGTGCTCGGCGAAGGCCGCGGGCGAGCGCTCGGTCTGGACGAATGCCTTGGCGCCGTGCCATGGCCGCGAGTCCCACCCGGGGCTCGCCGGCACGATGACCGGCATGGCGTTCCGGCGCGCCATGGGGAGCCACCAGTGCTCGTACTGCGCGCGCGCCACCTCCGCGTACGGGACGTGATCGCGGCCGCCGGCGCCGCAGCTCGGCCAGTTGTAGCCCGTCACCGCGTCGAAGCCCATGGCCTTGAGATCCTCGAGCGCGGCGCCCGGCGTGCCGCAGCCCGCGACGAGCACCTCGCCGGCGCCGCGCTCGCGCGTCATCGCGTGCCAGAGGGCGATGGCCGCGCGGCTGCCCTCGACTCCCAGGTCGCGCTTCATGCTTCCCGGATCGAAGATCACGAGGAGCGGCCGCGTCTTGATCTTGAAGTACTCGGGCCGTCCGAAGTAGTTGTCGATCCAGTACCGGCAGACGGCGGCGTTGTCCTCGGGCGAGTGCACGGTCGGCGCGTGGTTGGCCCAGAGCAGGCAGAACTTGAGAAGGCTCTTGTAGCGGGCGTTGAAGTAGCCGTCGTGAAGCCCGTGGGCGAGCTGCGTGTCGCCCTTGTTCCAGTACCAGTCGTAGCAGAAGAACGTGATGCCGTGCTCGACCGCGAACTTGATGTGCCAGTCGGCGACCTCGGGGTCGCCCTCGCGGTAGTGCCCGAGAACCGGCGTACGCTCGGGGTACGACAGGATCGGCTGCCAGCGGCCGTGGGCGTTCCAGCCGGGGAAGTAGTAGGCGCCGACTTCAAACGGGCCGCGCACGGGCTTCGGCTCGGGCACGTACGTGGCCTTGGGGAGGACGAGCGGCGGGAGAAAGCGCTCGACCGCGGCCGCGAGCTTCTTGTCCGTCTCCGCATCATGGACTGCGAGATGCACGCCGTCCGCCGCATCGCTCACGATGCGCCAGGAGACGAGCGCGGACTCGTAGAAGTCGGCCGGCGGGATCTCCTTGATCTCCGTCTCGCCCTCGACGCATCGGACTCCTTCGGGAAGCGCGAGGCGGAGCCGCACGCCGCGGAGCTCTCCGCCGCCGCGATTGGCGACATGCGCCGCCAGCGTACAGGCTCTTCCCGCGCGCGGCAGGGGATCCGCCACGAAGAACCGCTCGACCGCCGCCTCGGGGTCGCCGGCGGGCTCCTGCGCCGTGCGGACCCAGTCGATCGATGCCATGGATGCGGCGCCTCTGGCGGGCTCGATCGCGAGATAGATGATGGCGCCGCGCCAGCGGTCGTCACCGCAGACGGGCACGTTGTAGATGTGCGGCGCGCCGTCTCCCGCGAGCGCGAACTCGGCCTCGCCGATGCCGTTGGCGGCATCGGTCGCCCACACGATTGCGCCCGTGCCGCGCGCGGCGGTTGCCAGGCGGAAGCTCACGAAGCTCTCCGCCGCTGCATCGATCGCGACCGGCGGCGCCGCGATGCGCGCGCCCGCGGCCAGGTCGGCCTGCAACATGCCCGCGGCGGCGCGAAGCGCGCCCTCGCCGTCGATCGACCAGCCATCGGCGCCGGCGTCGAACGACCATGCGGCGGAAACGGGCGCGCCGGCGCCGCCGGTTTCGACGATCCGGATGTAATCGATGGCATAGGCCTCGGGCGCCGCGGCCTTGGACGGAAGATCGAGGCGCAGCTTGACGATCGAACGTTCGGCGTGCCAGAACGGCCGCAGGCGGTACACGCGGCCGCCGGGCTCGATGCGAAACGGCGTCGCCTTGTCCTGCTCGAAACCGCCGTACTTCCCCTCGGTCGTGCCGGTCCAGAAGAGCTCGGCGCCGCCCGCGGCATCCGTCTCGATGCGAATATCGACGCACTGCGTGGGCGTCGTCCTGAACCGCTCCGTGAGCGTCATGACGATCATCGGGTCCCAGTCGGCGACCGCGGCGCGCAGCGCGCCATCGGCCGCGCGGACCTCGGCGAGATGACCGTTGGGCTGCCAGCCCTCAAGATCGCCCGCCCTGTCGAACTCCCAGCGAAGTTGCGCGGCGGAGGCGGCGAGGAGCGGCGCGGCGGCGAAGAAGGCGGCGATGCGCGCAAGACGTCGAAGCGAAAACACGTGAGCCTCCTTACCAACGGAGCCACGAAGACACAAAGACACCAAGGGGCGCGTTGTGAAGCCGCGTCACGTGCGGCGGCAGACGAGATGCTGCGACGCGCATTGTCAACGCCGAGTCTGCTTCCTGTGCATCGGCCGGATACTTGCCCTTCGTGTCGTGGTGTCTTCGTGGCATCTCGTCCTCCCCTTTCCCCGGAAAGGGGTATTCAGGTCCGGGTGTGTACTCCATTGTGCCTCGACCGCGGGTCGAGCGCCATTGCGCTTCACTCGTCCCCCCGCCATACTTCCCGTATGACCGCGATACCGGAATGGCTCGCGTGGGCGCGCGAGCTTCAGGCGATCAGCCAGACGGGGCTCACGTACGCGCTGAGCGAATACGACACGCAGCGTTACGGGCGGCTCGGCGCGATCGCCGCCGAGATCACGGCCGCGCATGCGCGCGTGTCGAAAGAGGCGATGCTCGCGACCTTCGGGAAGGAGGTCGGCTACGCGACGCCGAAGATCGATGTGCGCGGCGCCGTCGTGCGCGACGGCAAGATTCTCCTCGTCCAGGAGAAATCGGACGGCAGGTGGGCGATGCCGGGCGGCTGGGCCGACGTGGGCGACACGCCGTCCGGGACCGTGGCGCGCGAGGTGCGCGAGGAGGCCGGATTCATCGTCGTGCCGAGGAAGGCGGCGGGAGTCTTCGACGCCAACCGCGACGGCATGCCGGCTGAGTTCTTCCACGCCTTCAAGATCGTCTTCCTCTGCGAGCTCGCGGGCGGGGAAGCCCGTCCCAGCTCCGAGACGTCGAGCGTCGATTTCTTCGCGTTCGACGATCTGCCGCCGCTCTCGTCCCAGCGGACGAACGAGCGGCATCTCGCCGAGGTGCGGAAGCACATCGAAGACCCGGCGCGGCCGACGGCCTTCGACTGAGGGGTGCGCGGTATCGGTTCCCGTACACGAACGCTTTGCGAGAGACGAGGTTTCGCATGATGCATCGAAACGTGTGTGCGATCGTCCTGATCGGATGTGCAGCGTGCGGCGGCGCCGGCGTTGCGGCGAACGGCGCGCGAGAGTGCATGGATCTGGGCGGCATCTGGGAGATTCTTCCCGACGTGGACGGCACGGGGCTCGCCGAGCGGTGGTACGAGCCGGCCGCCGCGGCGCGCGCCTGGCAGCCGATCGTCGTGCCGGGCTCCTGGGAGACGGTGCTCGGGACGAAGTTCGACACCGTGGCATGGTACCGGAAGGCCGTGCCGATCCCGGCCGTCGCGGCGGGAGGCCGCGTGCTTCTGCGTTTCCACGGCGCGGCCACCGAGGCGCGCGTGTGGGTCGACGGCCGGGAGGCGGGAAGCCACCTCGGGGCATGGACGCCGTTCACGTTCGATGTCACGGATAGCGTGACGCCGGGCGCGGCGGCGACGATCGTCGTCAGGCTCGACGAGAAGGTCGGGCACAACACGCAGGGGTTTCTGCCGATCGTGGCCCCGCACTTCGGCGGCCTGTGGCAGACGGTCGAGCTGCTCCTGGTCGGCGATGCGTGGCTCGACGATATGCACGCCCGCATCGACGCGGCGCGGATCGATCCTGCGACGGGGAACGCCGTGCTTTCCGTGACCGTGCCGCTCGCCGGCGCCGCCGGGGGCCGGCAGGCGCATTTCCTCCTCATCGGGCCCGACGGCGCCCCGGCCGGCGAGGGCGTGGCGCCGCTCGGCGCCGGCGGGTCGAGCGCGTTCGCCGCCTGGCGCTGGGAAGGGCGCGTCGCCCTCTGGGACATCGGCGCACCGAACCTCTACAGACTCGCCGTATCGCTCTCGAGCGATCGTGCGGTCCTCGACCGCGCGGTCTTCAGGTTCGGGTTCCGGGAGGCTGCGGCCGACGGCCGCCGCGTGCGCCTCAACGGGCGCGAGACGATCGTCCGCGGGGTCCTCAACTGGGGCGTCTACCCGCCGCTGCTCGCGCCCGCGCCGGGGAAGGAGCGCTTCCGCGGGCAACTCAGGTACCTGCGGAGCTGCGGTTTCAACCTGGTCAAGTTCTGCCTGTGGCTCCCGCCCAAGGACCTGCTCGCGGTCGCCGACGAGGAAGGCATGCTCACGTGGATCGAGTACCCGACCTGGCACCCCGTGATCGACAAGGCGCATCGCGATGCGCTCGTCAAGGAGTACACGGAGATGGTCGACCACGACGGCCGCGCGGCGAGCGCGGTCATTCGCAGCATCACGTGCGAGACGGGCGCCTCGGCCGACCTCGATGTGCTGCGCGAGATCTACGATCTCCTGAAGAAGGCGTGTCCCGGGACGCTGGTCGAGGACGACTCCTCGTGGATCGGCTGGAACCGCATTCACGATTTCTGGGATGACCACCCCTACGGCAACAACCGCACGTGGCGCGGCGTCCTGCGCGGCTTCGTCGAGCACATCGAGACACACGGCATCAAGCCGCTGCTCCTCGGCGAGGCGATCGCCGCGGACACGTGGGCGGACACGAAGCAGTGGCTCGACCAGTCGGTCGATGCGCGGCCGTGGTGGGCGCCGAACTGGCTCGACGACCAGTTGCGCTTCGAGTCGCGCGTCGAAGCGCGCTTCGCGCGGCCGGGCCTGTCGCTCGGAGCCGACCTGCGGGCCGCGGGCACGAAGTACGCGATGGACATGCGGCGCTGGCAGATGGAGACGTTCCGGGAGGCGATGCCGCACTCGGGCTACGTCATCACGGTCATTCGCGACACGCGCCTTGCGAACATGGGATTCCTCGACGACTTCGACGCGCCCAAGTGGACGGCGGAGGAGTGGGGGTGGCACGGCGGCATCGTCGTGCCGCTCCCCACCAGGGGCGATCAGCGCGCGTTCCGGGCCGGTGAGGCCCTGGCGTTCACGCCGTGCGTGCGGGTCGCCGCCGATGGCCGCGCGGCGCCGGGCGGAACCGCCGTGTGGCGCGGCCCGGGCGGCGGCCGGATCGAGCTTGCGTGGCAACCGAGCGGGCCTGCTGACTGCATCGCCGTCCAGGGGCCGGAGGCGGGTCTCCCGCTTCCGGCCGAAGTCGCGCGCCCGGCGCGCGGCGAGATCGTGTGCTCGGTGTCCACGAACGACGGCCTCCGGAGCGAGCGCGCCTGGGAAGTCTGGACGGTTCCCGCGCCGAGCGCCGTGCCCGCGGGGCTCGTCGTGTACGGCGAGGATGCCGGCAGGGGGCTCGCCGCAATGTTTCCGGGCGCCGCCGCGGCGGAGGCAGGGGCCGAGATACCGAAGGACTGCCCCGCCGTCGTGACCTGTGCGCTTTCGGCGCCGGTCCTCGCGTATCTCGAG
>JBFZCA010000064.1:0-3114 GCA_041308205.1 Planctomycetota bacterium
GTCGGCCTGTGCGACCTCGCGCGGGGATTCGGCTACGCCCTCATCCTCGAGACGAGCGACGACGCCGTGGTTCAGATGACCGCCTGCCGCCGCGCCGATCGCGAGCTTGTCGCGCCGCGCGTCCTCTGGCAGCCCTCCAAGGGCGCGTTCGGCACGCCGCGGAAGCTTCTTTACCGCTTCGTTCACACGGGCTCTTACACGGCGCTGGCCAAGGCCTACCGCGAGTACGCGGGCAGGCAGGGCCTCCTCGTGACGCTCGCACAGAAATCCGCCGCGAACCCGAACCTCGCGCGGCTCTTCGGCGCGCCGGACGTGTGGGGCGGCGCCGGCCTGGCCTTCGCGCGCGAGGCCAAGGCCGCCGGCGTCGAGAAGATGCTGATCCACGGCCGCGCGCCGGCCGAGCACATGCGCGCGATCAACGCGCTCGGGTACCTGACGAGCGAGTACGACAACTACACCGACATTCTGCCGCTGGAGAGCGGCAAGGGAATCGACGCCAACCACGACGAGCTTCCCGGCGCGGCGGTCCTCAAGGCCGACGGCGCGCGCATGACCGCCTGGCTCACCTGGGACAAGAAGACGCAGTACATGAAGCGCTGCCCCGCCCTGTGGGAGCGCGCGGCGCGCGCCGTCATCCCGAAGGTGCTCGCCGAGACGCCGTTTCTCGGCAGGTTCATCGATGTGACGACCGCCGAGGCGCTCTACGAGTGCCACGATCCGGCGCATCCCCTGACGCGCGCCGACAAGCGCCGCTGCGGGGAGACGCTCCTCGGCTACGTGCGCTCGCTCGGGCTGGTCGCCGGCGGCGAGCACGGCATCTGGTGGGGCGTCCCCCACCTCGATTACATCGAGGGCATGATGAGCGGCGGCTACTACTCCTGGCCCGCCGGACACCTCATTCACCCGAAGAGCAAGAGCGAGCCCTTCACGAGCCCCTGGGGCGGCGAGCTCGGCAAATGGAGCGCCTACGAGCAATGGGGCATCGGACACGCCTGGCGCGCGCCGCTCTGGGAGCTCGTCTTCCACGACTGTGTCGTCTCGACGTGGTACTGGGGCGACGCGAGCGACTGGTTGCGCGAGGCCGCGCCCGAGATCACGGCCAAGAAAGATGCGTTCAGCATTCTCTACGGCACGATCCCGCTCCTCTGGGCGAACCGCGAGGGCTCGTGGCACGCAAACCGCGTGATGTTCCTGCGAACGTACCGTGTGACGTGCCCGCTCCACGAGGCGATCGCCCGTGCCGAGATGCTGTCGCACGAGTTCCTCGACGCGGCGCACGACGCGCAGAGAACGACCTTCTCGGACGGCACCGAGATCGTCGTCAACTTCGGCGCCGAACCGTACACGCTCGAACGAGCGGGACGCACGCGCACCCTTCCCACGAACGGCTTCGCGGTCAAGGGGCCGAAGATAGAGCAGTACTGCGTGCTGGAGGACGGCGCCCCGGTCACGACGGTCGAGCGCGAGGGATTCTGCTACACCGAGCGCGGCGGCGTCGAGCTCTGCGCCCGCGCCGAGGGTGCGGAGAAGCTGCGCGTCCAGGTCAGCGCCTGCGCGGCGGCCGTGCGCCTCGAACCCGTCCGCTTCGCGCCGGCGTGGAATCTCGCGACCACCCGCGCATACTCGCTCGATCCGGCCGGCGAACGCATCGCCTCGGCGCCCTGCCGGCGCGACGGCGACACGGCCCTTCTCCTCGGACCCTTCTCGACGGCCGCGAGCCTCGATCTTCTGTGCGGCAAGGAGGCGGCGCTGCCCGACCTCGTCGTCGAGCGCGTTGTCGTCGATCCGCCCGAGGTCGCGCAAGGCGCCCCGGTGACGGCGACGGCGTTCGTCCGCAACGCCGGCGCGACGCCGGCACGCGACTTTGCGCTCGAGCTCTTCGCCGACGCGGCCGCGCCGGAGCGGCTCCTTGCCTCTCTCGACCTCGCGCTCGCGCCCGGCGAGGAGAAGGCGGTCGCTCAGCGCATCGACACCACGCGCTGCGATGGCCGGCGGCACATCGTGGCCGTCGCGAACAGGGCCGGCAACGCGCGCGAGCTTTGCGCGCGCAACAACGCGGCCGAGGCGCCGCTCGCCGTCGCGCCCGATGCGAAGTTCTGGCGCTCCGCGATCGAACGCGCGCTCGCGGCGGACGCGGTCCCGTGGCGCGGGCTTCCCATCGCCGTTCCCTGCGCCGATGCCATCGACACCGCGTCGGCGCGCGCCGACGGCCTGCCGGCGCAGGCGATTCCGGGCGCGGTCCTGGTCCTTCTCGGCGGGCCCGCGGCGGCGCCGGGGCGCATCGTCGTCCGCTACAACCCGGCGGACGCCGCCGGAACGCTGCTCCCGCCGCCCGCGCGCATGTGGCAGGGCGAGACTCGCACGATCGCGGCGGAAACCTACCGTGCGCGCTTCGAGAACGGCACGCTCGTCGATATCGTCGCCCTGGACAACGGGGCGGCCGCCGAGCCCTTCATCTCGAAGCTCATCGTCTCGTCGCGCGAGACCGGCTGGACCGAGGAGCCCGGCACGGTCGAGGAGTTCCGGGTTCTCGAAGCCGGCCCGGTGCGGACCGCGATCCTCGTCAGGAAGAAGCTCCGCGCGGGCGTCGCCTGCGAGAAGCGCTACGAGTTCTATCCGCGTTATTTCGAGGTCGAGATTGCATTCGACAAGCCCTTCGGGTGCGTGCCGAGCCGCGCGTACTACGCCCGCGCGGGAGAGTTCGCAACCGACGCCGGCGCCCGCACAAAGGTCGACGGCGCGGGCGACGGCGAGGGCGTCATCGGCGCGAACGCGCGCTGGTACGCAGTGTACGCCCCCACGTGGGCGCACAGTTGCACGCTGCTCGGCGGCGCGGGGAGCCTCACCTACTGGGATGCGGGCGAGTGGGGCGGCATAGGCTTCAACAGCCGCGGCGATGCGAAGGTGCGCCTGCGCTACGCGATCCGCCCGGGCGGCGCGGACGCCGCATTCGCGCGGGACGATGCGCGCGAGGTCGAGGCCGCGCTCAGGTAAGGGCGCGCGCCCGTCCGCAGAGCAAGAATGTGCGCGGCGGGAGCCGGCGGCATCGCGCTACGCCGAGGCGCTGCGATAGCATTTGACTTCCCGATCCAGACGGTCCTTGAGGCTGTCCGC
>JBFZCA010000065.1:0-21010 GCA_041308205.1 Planctomycetota bacterium
GACCGGGCCTCGCGCACCTCGAGGGGCTCGCCAAGCTGCGGGTCCTGAACCTGGGGCAGTGCAGGATCGCCGACGGCGCCCTCGCGCACATCGAGCCGCTCGCGAGCCTCGAGACGCTGGCCCTCCACGGGACGACCGTCACCGACGCGGGGACGGCGCACGTGGCGCGGCTGCCGCGGATCTGCGTCGTGAACCTGAACGGGTGTGCGGTCACGGATGCGTGCCTCGAGCATTTCCGCGAGGCGAGCAGCCTGCGGATCCTGCGGATGAAGGACTGCAAGGTCACCGACGAGTGCGTGGAGAAGACGAAGAAAGCCGTTCCGGGGCTCGCCATCTTCAGGTAGCGCGAACGCGCCGTTCGGCGCCCCGGAGACACGAAAGGAGATCGTTCGATGCGCCGTATCCTCCTGACCATCGCGGCCGTCGCGGCCGTGCTCGCGCTCCCCGCCGCGCCGCGGCGCGGGGACGCCGCCGAAACCGTGCCGGAGCGCGCGCCGGCGCGAACGCCCGACTGCGTCTACGTGGGCACGCCGTACGACGTGATCGACGCCATGCTCGACCTACTGCCGGCCGACGGCCGCACGCTCGTGTACGATCTGGGCTGCGGCGACTGCCGCATGCTCGTCGCCGCCGCGAAGCGTTTCGGCTGCCGTTGCGTGGGGTACGACATCAACCCTCTCCGCGTCGAGGAGTCGGTGGAGAACATCGGGAAGAACGGGGTTTCGCGCCTCGTCGAGGTCAAGGAGCAGGACATCTTCGCGCTCGACCTCGCGGAAGCCGACGGGCTCCTCTTGTATCTCCTTCCCGAGATGAACCGGAAGCTGATCCCGCAGCTCAAGAGGCTCAAGCCGGGCTCGCGGATCGTGACTCACGACTACGGCATCGCGGGGGTCACGCCCGACAAGTCCCTGACGATCGACTCGCTGGAGGACGGCGCCGTCCACCACATCTACCTCTACACGACGCCGCTCAAGCGGAAGAACCGGGTCAAGCTGTAGGGCGGGGCCGGGCGCGGGGGCTCGCGAGCCGGACGTCGCTCAGCCAACACGCAACCCCCCTGTGAAAGTCCACATCCCTACGAGATAACCGAGAATCTCCAGCGGGAGCAAACCCGCGTCAATTACCAGGGGGACGGACATCAGCGCGACTGCGCTCGGGACGTCATGGCGAGTGGGTCCAGCAGCCCCGGAGGATGTCAGACCTCCGGTCGGGGTTCGCCCTCCCTTCGCTCCGTGCTCCTGCCCGTCGGCCGTCCCCCGCATCATCTCCCATTCCATACGACCTCCTTGGTGGCTTACGCCACCCGTAAGGAGGAGGTCATTGCCCTACGTGTCACCGAGGCGATCTGCCGGCAGCGGCTGGCCGAGATATCCGCCGTGATCGACGCCGGGTTCGGCGCCCTCCACCCCGCGGCAAAGCGGCCGAGGCTGGAGCCCCGCTCCAGGTGGGAGAGCGGAGATCGCGTCACCGGCGCGTTCCTGATTCACAATGAGAAGACAGAGCCCACGGAGACCTCAGGAAACCCTGAACGACTGCCAGCGACCGAACCACTTGACGCGAATCCCGGCCCGGCTAAGATGCGGGTCGAGAATCGCTCTCTGTACGCTGGGCCCTTCCGGCGCGGCGCCGGTGTCGACTAGACGAGAGCATTATGAGAAGTCTATCCGCACTCGCCGTTGCTCTTCTGCCCGTGTCGGCCGGCGGCCTGCACGCTGCCGATGCGATGAAGCCCAACATCGTCTTGATACTCGCCGACGATCTCGGCTACGGCGATGTGGGCTGTTACAACAGCCGGTCGAAAGCGCCCACGCCGAGCATCGACCGGCTGGCGCGCGAGGGCATGCGTTTCACGGATGCGCACAGCCCGGCGACGGTGTGCACTCCGACGCGTTACGGCCTGATGACCGGTCAGATGCCGTTTCGCGTGCCGAGAGGAGGAACGGTGTTCACCGGGGCCGGCGGGCCTTCGCTGATCGCGCCGGATCGTCTCACGCTCCCCGAGATGCTGCGGACGCAAGGCTACGCCACCGCCGCGGTCGGCAAGTGGCATGTGGGCTGGACGTTTCGCGACAAGGCCGGCGAGCCCATTCACGCCGGCGGTTTGGACGCCGTCCGTCGCATCGATTTCTCGCGTCGCGTCGAGGGCGGGCCCGTGGATCACGGCTTCGATCGCTTCTTCGGCACGGCGTGCTGTCCCACCACGGACTGGCTGTACGCCTTCATCGACGGCGCGCGGATTCTCGCGCCGCCCGCAGGACCGCTCGACAAGTCGAAGCTGCCTGCGCATCCGTACGCGAACGATTGCCGTCCCGGCCTCATCGCACCGGATTTCCCGATGGAGGAGGTGGACATGGTGTTCCTCGGACAGAGCCGCGAGTTCCTCGAGGAGCACGTTCGCACGACGCCGGACAGGCCTTTCTTCCTCTACCACGCCTCGCAGGCCGTGCATCTGCCGTCCTTCGCCGGCAGGGAGTTTCAGGGAAAGACGCAGGCCGGGCCGCACGGCGATTTCATCTTCGAGCTGGATCACATCGTCGGCAAGTTGATGGAGGGCCTCGAACGACTCGGCCTCGCCCGCAACACGCTCGTCATCTTCACCAGCGACAACGGCCCGGAAACCACCAGCGTCATCCACATGCGCGCCGACTATCGACACGACGGCGCGCGGCCCTGGCGCGGCGTCAAGCGCGACGACTGGGAAGGCGGTCATCGCGTGCCCTTCATCGTCCGCTGGCCTGCTCGCGTCAAGGCCGGCACGACCAGCGATCAGCTCATCTGCCTGACCGACGTGATGGCCACCGTCGCCGCGATCGTCGGCGCGGAGCTTCCGCGCGATGCCGCGGAGGACAGCTTCAACATGGTTCCCGTGCTGGACGGCACGGCCGCGGCGCCGATCCGTCCCTACGTGCTTACGCAGGCGTTCGGCGGCGGCCGTACGTTGTCCATCCGGCGTGGAAACTGGAAGTACCTCGACCATCGAGGCTCCGGCGGCAACAACTACGAGTCCGCCGCGCTGAAACCCTTCGCGTTGCCGGAAGCCGCACCCGAGGCGCCGGGACAGCTCTACGATCTCGCGCGCGATCCGGGCGAAACCATGAACCTCTACTTCCGACACCCCGAGATCGCGGCCGAACTGAAGGCGCTGCTCGAACGATCCAAGTCGTCCGGCAGGAGCCGGCCGTGAGCCCCCGCCCTCCATCACCGCAAGGAGGCGCATCCCGCGAAACGCGTCCTTCCCTTGTCACCTCTTCGCGGACTGCCGGCAGATCTCCGGCCTTCTCATCGACGGGGTAGAACACCATATCTCTTTGACGGTCCGGAACAACGGGCTATTCAGCGGAGCCGAGGTCGGGCATCCCCTCGGCCAGCGGCATTGTCGTAAGTGGTGGGCGATGACGGGCTCGAACCGCCGACCTCCTGCTTGTAAGGCAGGCGCTCTGACCAACTGAGCTAATCGCCCCGTTCGCGGTTCTGTGCGCGGCAGGCAGTCATGGTAGGCGATGGCGCCGGGGCGGTCAAGATGCCGCCGGCGCTTCCCACATGAGCGAGAGATCCTCGCAGGCATCGTCGTGGGCTTCGAGATCGGCGAGGCTGCCGCGCCGCGCTTCGGGCTCGAGAATCCTCAGATGCGGGCGGGCGGGGTCGATCGGGTTCGGACCCACCACGCGCGCCACCTCGCCGCCCGGGAGCTTCAACACGCTGCCCACCGGGAACTTCGAGAAGTGCATCGCGAACGCGCGCAAGACGCCCGGATCGAAGAGATTCTCGGCGAGCGTCATCGCCTCGATGCAGCGGTAGGCGTCGCGCGGCGCGCGCCCCTCGCCGGCCCACGGATTGACGAGGAGCGCGAAGCTGTCGAGGAGCGCCGCCATGCGCGTCGGAAGGTCGACGTCCTCGCCCCGCTTCCCGCGCGGCTCGCCCTCCCCGTTCCAGCGTTCGTGATGATCGAGGCACACGGACTGCACCTGGAAACCCCACGTGCGCGCCTCCTGGATGAGCCGCGCGCCCACGTCCACATGGGCGATCGGCTCGATCGCGGTCAGACCTTCCGCGGCGCCCGCCGCCGGCCCCGGCTTCCACCCGAGCGCGACGAGGCCGACATTGTGCAGCAGCCCCGCGACTCCCATGCGCAGCACCTGCAGGGGCGTCCACTTCAGGCCGAGCGCCATGTGGAGACACATCTTGCAGACAAGCAGCGCGTTGCGCGCGAGCGGATCGAGCGGCAAACCGTTGCGCCAGTCCAGAAACGCATCCGGCGCGCATTGCCGGTGCTTGAGGAGAAGCTGCACGATGCGCTCGGCCTCGGCGCCGTTGATGCGGCTCCTCACCGCGATCGTCGCGAACATGCGCTCGAGCCGCTCGAGCGCCTGCCGCTCCCCGCCGTTCGTCGCGCTCCGCGCCGGCTCGCATCTCCGAACGGCCGCGTTCGAATCCGGCGGCGGAGAAGGAGGCGGCTCGACGCGCGCCTTCCTCGAACGCCAGATCTCGGCGATCGATGCGATGACCTCGTCCTCCGCCTTCGCCCGCAGGCGGCTCACGTCCTCGCCATCGATGACCCCCCGCCGCCGCGCCTCCTCGAGCAGCGCCAGCACGCGCATCGAGGTCGCGTCCTCGCACGCCTCGAGCTCGGGATGCCACCTGCGCAGCGCGACCGCATCCTCGGGCGTCAGCTTCACGACCACGACCGGCACCCGCGTGATCCCCGCGCGCCGCGCCGCGTGATAGCGGCGCCTGCCCTCGAGCACGATGTAGCCTCGCCCCTGGGGCGTGACGACGAGCGGCTGCAGCAGGCCGCTCGCGGCGACCGACGTGCACAGCTCCTCGGACGGCTCATCCGGCCAGGCGCACAGATGCTCGATCGGCACGTGCCGCCAGCGACCCCGGCCTCCCGCTTTCCTGCTTCTTCCGAGCCACATGCGTCCTCAGCCCCTCTCACGCGGGCACGAGCTGCTTTTTCTGCGTGCCGCCGCGGCCGTAGTACCCGTACTCCTTCGTCCTGCGGAACGAGTACCGATTCAGAAAGACGCCCAGCAGGTTGGCCTGCACGTTCGTGAGCAGGTGCTTCGCCCACAGGATGTCGTGCTGGTCGCACTGGCCCGCCCCGACCACGAACACGCATCCGTCGGCCATCGACGCCACGGCGAGACCGTCGCTCACCCGATCGATCGGCGGCGTGTCGAAGATCACGAAATCGGCCTGCGCGCTCAGTTGCGCCGCGACCTGCCGGAAGAGCTCCGACTCGAGCATCTTCGCGGGAGCGGACGCGCTCGGCCCGCTCGTCAGGACGGACAGGCCGGGGATCACGGACCGCTGGAGCGCGTCGGCCGCCGTGACGGCGCGGACGATGCGGGGATCCTGGCTCATGATGCCGTCGAGCACCTGCTGCGGCGAGATCCAGCCGCTCAGCACGGTCGACAGGCCGTAGATGTTGTTGAGACCGAGCAGCTCGTGAATCTGCGGCATGCGCATGTCGGCATCGACCAGCACGACCTGCGCGCCCTTGCGCGCGAGCGCCGCGGCGAGGTTGACGCTCACCGTCGTCTTGCCCTCCTGCGCCACCGCGCTGCACACGGCGAACGTGCGCAGATTCAGCTCGCGCGCCGCGGCGCGGATGAGCGTCGCCGCGATGCTGAACCGCTCCGCGATCTCCGAGCCCTCGGCCGCCAGGCGCGCGATCTGCGCCTTGTCGGCCGGCGGAATCGCGCCCAGGAGCGGCAGGTTGAGCCACTTCCTCACGTCGCCCTCGTTCTTGACGCGCACGTCCATGTACTCGAGGAGGAACGCGACCGCCGCGGCCGCGATCAGCCCGAGCAGGACCGCCAGGACGAGCGGCCCCGTTCCCGAACCGGGAACGGGCAGCGTGATCGCCATGCGGCCCGGGTCGGCGATCCTGACCCTGCCGAGCAGATTGGCCGCGCCCAGGAACCGCACGTTGTTCTCCATGGCGAGCACCGTGCGATACCGCTCGCCCACATCGTCGCACGCCTTCTTCACCGGCAGGAACACGATGGCCTGGGTGGAGAGCTCCTGCGCGCGATGGCGCATCGCGGCCATCTGCTCCTGCTTGATCTCCAGGGACAGCGCCGCGTTGCGGCTCTGCAGGAGAAGCTCGTGCAGCTCGCGGTCGCCGGAATCCAGCGTCGACTTGGCAAGCTCTTCCTTCACGATCTCGGGCAAGCGCCGCTCGAGCCCTTCGATGCGCGTCTCCAGGTCGGCGACCTCGGGATGCTGCCGCGTCCTGCGCTCGAGCATCTCGTCGAGCTGCAGCTTGAGGGCGAGGAGGCGCTTCCGGATGCCCGCCACGCGCTCGTTGTTCGCGAGCGCCTTCTCCTCCTGGAGCAGCGCCGGCACGCCATCGGCGAGCGGCCGCTTCTCCACGGCTTCGCGGTACCGGCGCGCGATCTCCCGCTGTGTCGCGGCAAGGCGGTCGCACTCGCCCTGCAGGTCCTCCAGGTCGCGCTCGAGGCGCTTCTGGCGGACCACGGGATCGAAGCCCACCTCGGCCACGATCTGCCCCCACTTGCCCTCGGCCTCCTTGAGTGCGCGCTGGAGCGCCTCGGACTCCTCGTGCAGCATGCGCCGCACGTGCTCGAGGTCCTCGTTCAGCCGGTCATCGCAGTAGCGCACGACGGCCTCGGCCGCGGCCCAGCAGATCAGGAGCGCCGAGCCATGGCTCCGTGCCCGCACGATCAGATGCACCGACCCCTGGTCGTCGCTCACGGCCCGCAAGGCGCCGCCCAGGATGCCCGGAAACGCCTCGCGGCTCCCGTAATGCCGCTTGAATTCCTCGCGGTAGGTCTGAATCTCGTCCTTGAACGGCGGCAGCGCGAGCTCGCGGCCCGCGAACTCCTCCTCCCCGTAGACCAGCGCCGCGATCCGCTCCTGGATCGAGCGGTTCTCGATCGATGCCTTCACGGTGTGGGGCGAAGGCGCCTTGACCCACGCAACCGGCGAGAGCGGCGTGCTGCCGGACGCCCCCGCGCCGTTCGTCACGACGATGTGGGCGCTCGCCTGGCTCTGCCGGCTTCCGCATGTGACCCAGACGACATGCGCTCCCACGACGAGCAGCAGCACGGGCAGAAACACGCGGTATCGACGCCGAACCACGGCCAGATACTCTCTGAACTCCATGAATGCGCCCTTCCGGGATACCCCTCTCGGGCAGCCGTCGCAGCCCGCAGATGGCGGGAACAACGGGCGGATTCCCACTTTACCAGTAGTAGTATCGTCCCTGCCGAGGAGGTTCCTTTAGGCCACAACAGGGCTGCGCGGAGGATCGGCGGCGGCTTTACCCGGCCCGTGTTCAGAACATGGCCGCCGCGGCGGCGCACAGATGTTCCAGAAATGTCAGGTCATCTTCCCCGAACGCCGCCGGCGTATGCGAATCGATGTCCAGCTCGGCACGCACGACGCCGTCCCGCGCGATCGGGACCACGATTTCTGACTTCACCTTCACGCTGCAGGCCAGGTAGTCGGACTCCGCGCCGACATCGTCTACTCGCAGCGTGCGCTTCAGCGCCGCGGCCCGGCCGCACACCCCCCGGCCGAACGGAATGCGAACGTGCTCGGTGGGCTCGCCCTCGAACGGGCCGAGCACGAGCTCGCGCTCCCGCGCGGGGTCGACGATGTAGAAGCCCACCCAGTCGTAGTGCGGGACTCTTCGATGCAGAAGCGCGCACAGGGCCGCGAGCTTCGCGTCCCGCGGCGGACCGGTACGATCGATAATCCGCGCCGCCGACTTCCGCAGAGAAGCAAACGCGGCCCGCCGCTCGGCAACGTTCTTCCACGCCTTCAACGCCCGCCGCATACGCATCATCCTTCCCGGCCGCGGCCGAATCCCGCGGGCTGCAACGAATCTACGCGCAGGCCCCGGCCGGCGCAAGCCTCGTTGCGGGGCCGGATGACCTTGCACCTGCGCGGCGCTCGCTATACACTGCCGTCCTGTGCAGAGGAAACCCCGCATGAACATGAGGAGCATACCGTTCGCCGCTGCGGCGATGGCGATCAGCGCGTTGAGCCTGGGAGCCCTCCCCGGCGAGACCGCGCCGGCGCCCTCGCTTCAGGATGCGATCCTGGCGCTCCTGCAGCGCGACGGCTGCGCCATCGAGCGGACGGGCATCTGCGTGCTCGGGGATGACGGCGCCGTGAAAGCCGAGGTCTCGGCGGACACGCCGCTTGCGCCCGCATCCAACCTCAAGCTGCTCACGACGGCCGCCGCACTGCACGTCCTCGGGGAGGAGTACGCATTCCAGACGACCCTGACGGCGACGGCGGCCCCCCGGGACGGCGTCATCGCGGGCGATCTCATCCTCCGCGGCGGCGGCGACCCCAACATCTCGGGCCGCTTCTACAACGACGACCCCGAGGCCGTGCTGCGCGCCTGGGCCAAGGCCATGCACGCGGCCGGCATCCGCACGATCACGGGCGATCTCGTGGCGGACGACACGTTCTTCGACGACGTGCGCTTCTGCCCCGCGTGGGATCGCGGCCAGGAAGCCCGCTGGTACGCCGCGCAGGTGTCGGCGTTGAGCCTCAACGACAACTGCGTGGACATCACCGTGAGGCCCGGCGCGGCCGGCGAGCCCGCGCGCGTGTCCGTATCGCCCGCGAGCCCATCGGTCAGCGTGCGCGGCGCGCCGGCGACCGATGCCAAGGCCCGCACGAAGGTGATCATCACGCGCCGGCCCGACACGAACGAGATCAAGATCTCCGGCAAGATCAGAAAGGGCGCGGGCCCGTGGAAGGACTACGTGGCGATCGACGATCCCGCGATGTTCTTCGCGCACACCTTCGCGGCCGTGCTGGGCCGCGAGGGGATCCGCCTCGAGGGCGCCGTGCGCCGCGCCGCGCGCGACTCCGCCGCGGCGCCTCCCCCCGGCGCGCAACTTCTCATTCGCCACGACTCGCCGCTTGCCCGCGCGCTTCCCGTGATCAACAAGAACAGCCAGAACCTGCACGCCGAGCTGCTGCTGCGCACCATGGGCGCCGTGAAGTTCGGGGAGGGCAGCGCCGCCGCCGGCGCCCGCGCGATCCGCGCGTGCCTCGACGCGCTGGAGGTCCCGTACGAAGGCCTCGCCATCGATGACGGCTCGGGGCTTTCCGCCGGCAACCGCATCGCCGCCCGCACGCTCGGCCGGCTCCTGCACGCCGCGCGCTCGCAGGACTGGTTTCCGCGGTACCTCGACTCGCTGTCCCTTGCCGGCGCCGATGGCACCTTGAAGAGCCAGCGCCGATTCCGTGCGCACCCCCAGCTCAACGGCTGCGTCCACGCGAAGACGGGCAGCATCGCGCGCGTATCGGCGCTCTCGGGCTACGTGCGCAACGGCGCGCGCCTGTGGACGTTCTCGCTGCTCTTCAACGAACCGCCCCGCCGCAAGGGCGCACACACGGCGGCCCTGCAGGAATCCATCATCCGCGAGATCCATGCCGCCATGGAGCCCGCGCCGGACGCGTCAGGCGCCGCCTCCGCGGTGCGCTGATCGCCGCCGCCCTTTGCATCCGGCGGCTCCATCCCCTACGATGAAGCACATCGCAGCGCGCCGCGGGCCGCTGCAGAAAGGAGCTGCATGCGCACCGTCAGATTCCTCGTCACCGCATCGTTCGCGGGATTGCTCGCCGCCGCGGCCCCCGCCAAGGACTACAGCTACGCCGATCTCCTCCGGAAGCTGACCGATCTCAAGGGCCTCGCCGTGCTGCCCGAGCCCGGCGAGAAGTGCTTCCAGTTCTCGAGCTACGACCGCGCGTCGAAGACGCCGGACGAGCCCAAGGGCTGGAACGCGAACGGCGACTTCGGCAAGTATCTCCGCAAGGACGGCGGCGAGCACGTCATGGCTGACGTCGACGGCCCCGGCTGCATCGTGCGCATCTGGTCCGCGAACCCCGCGGGCGTTCTGAAGATCTACATCGACGGCGCGGCCGAGCCCGCGGTCGCGGCGCCCACGCAGCAGATCACGGTCAAGTCGTGGCAGAACGCCGATCGCGCGCCGGTGCCCGCCGGCACGCAGGAGGCCTGGGTGTTCCCCGAGCCGATCGGCACGGCCGCCGTGTCCTCGGCCTTCTGCGGCCGCCGCGCGGCCGGCTGGAACCTCTACTTCCCGATTCCGTTCCAGAAGCACGTCAAGGTGACGGTGTCCGAGGCGCAGAAACCCGAACGGATCTACTACCACGTGAACGTCCAGAGCTTCCCCGCGGGCACGACGCTGCCCTCCTGGTCCATGGACCTCGTCATGCAGAACGCCCCGCTCGTCAAGGAGATCTTCGCGGCGCTCTCGACGCCGGCCGAGGGCGCGTCGATGAACGCGGGCGAGACGCAGGCCTTGACGCTCCTTCCCCAGGAGCGTTTCGATACGGTCGTGTACGGCCCGGCCGCCATCACCATGGCCGCCGCCAAGGTCACCGCGCAGGACCTTCGCAAGGCGCTGCGCGAGGTGATCCTCAGGATCACGTTCGACGATGCCGCCGCCCCGCAGGTCTGGACGCCGCTCGGCGATTTCTTCGGCAGCATGCCGGGATACAACCTGTACGCCTCGCTCCCCCTGGGCATGACCAAGGACTGCATGTACTGCCGCTGGTACATGCCGTTCAAGGAGTCCGCCAAGATCGAGCTCATCAACGAGGGCCCGCAGCAGATCTCCGTGCTCGGCACGGTGCGGGTCGAGCCCATCGGGTGGTCGGACACCATGGGCTACTTCCACGCCAAGTGGCGCCGCACGCCGAAGAACGCCGAGTTCGACTGGCCGTTCATCGAGGCGAAGGGCCGCGGCCGCGTGGTCGGCGTCGCCATGGGCATCTTCAACCCGCAGCGCGGCTGGTGGGGCGAGGGCGACGAGAAGATCTGGATCGACGGCGAATCGTTCCCCAGCACCTTCGGGACGGGCAGCGAGGACTACTTCGGCTACGCCTGGTGCAACACGGCGCTCTTCCAGCACGCCTACCACAACCAGACGCTGTGCGAGGGGCCCGGCAACGCCAACAACACGTCCGTCAACCGCTGGCACGTCATCGACAACCTGCCGTTCCGGGAGTCCATCCGCTTCACGATCGAGGACTGGCCGCTCGGCAACACGATCGGCAAGGACTACTGCGCCGTCACGTACTGGTACGCGGCGGCGGGCGGCAAGGATTTCTTCGCGCCGGCGCCGGCCGCGGACCGCATGCCGCGCATCGCCATGAGGCCTTTCAGGCTCCCCGGCGTTCTCGAGGGCGAGGAGATGCCGGTCCTCGCGGGCGCCGATGCCGGCATGCAGGACATGAGCGGCTACAAGGGGCAGTGGAGCAACAACGCCCACCTCTGGTGGCAGCCGAAGGCTGCGGGTGCGAAGCTCACCCTCGGCTTCGACGTGCTCAAGGAGGGCGAGTACAAGGTCAGCGCGCTCATGACGAGGTCGTGGGACTACGGCACGGTGCGGATCTCGATCAACGGCAAGGAGGCCGCCGAGGTCTTCGACGGCTTCAGCGGCCAGCCCAAGCTCTGCGTGCCCAGCGGGCCGCTCGTTCTCGGCTCGTTCGCGCTCCTCAAGGGTCGCAACACCCTCACGATCGAGGTCGCCGGCAAGCACAAGGACTCGCCCGGGTACTACGTCGGCTTCGACGGCATCTTCCTGTCGAGGTGACGCTCAGGCCTCGAGCTCCTCGCGGGGCGTGCGGCCCGTGAGCCCGAACGCGCAGCGCGCGGCCGTGCGGGCGCGCGCATAGACGAGGTACAGCGCCGGCACGACGCCGAGCGTGAGCACCGTGGCGACGACCAGGCCGAAGATCACGGCCACGGCCATCGACTGCCACCACTGCGACGATGTCGTGTTGTACTGCACGCTGAGCTCGGCAAAGTCGATGTTGAGCTTGAGCGCCATGGGAAGAAGCCCGAGGATCGTCGTCACCGCCGTGAGCAGGACCGGCCTGAATCGCACCATCGTCGCGCTCACGACCGCCTGCCGCGCCGGCTCGCCGCGCCGCTCGAACCGCTGGACCGCGTCGAGGAGCACGATCGCGTTGTTGACGACGATCCCGGCAAGCGAGATCACGCCGATGCCCGTCATGATGATGCCGAACGGCATGCGCAGGAGCAGCAGCCCCGCCAGGACGCCCATCAGCGACAGCGCCACCGAGCACATGACGATGCCGGAGACGAGGAACGAGTTGAACTCGAGCATCATCGTGAGGAAGATCAGCAGCAGCCCCGCGACGAAGGCCTTGCGCAGGAAGTCGCTCGCCTCCTCCTGCTCCTCCGCGGCGCCGCCGAACCGGTACGTGATTCCCGGGGGACAACGGTGCGTCGCCACGCGCCGCTGGAACTCCGCGCGCACGTCCGCGTCGTTGCGGATGCCCGGCTGCACCTCGGCCGACGCGTTGAGAATGCGCCGCTTGTTGAGGTGCTTGATCGCGACCGGCCCCGGGACGAGCGTCGCCGACGCCACCGAGGCGATCGGCACCGAGCCGCCCGACGCGACCGGGATCATCACGTGCGCGAGGAGATCGGTGTCCAGGCGATAGCGTTCGGGCAGGCGCAGCATGATGTCCTTCTCGTCATCGCCGTGCCCCACGGTGCCCGACTTGAGCCCCCCCACCGCCACCTGGAGCAGGCTCGCCACGGTGGCCTGATCGAGGCCGAACATGCCCGCCCGCGCGCGGTCGACGGCCCACTCGAGCGTCGGCTGCGCGGTCACGGCGTCGTCGATCGGCTTGACGGTGCCCGGCGTGCTCTCCATGATGCGCTTCATGGCATCGATGACGGCGCGCATCTGATTGAGATCCTCGCCGAAGATGTCGATCGAGACCGGCGCGCCGGTCGGCGGGCCATCCTGCTGCTTGACGACGTCGAAGTCCGCGCCGAAGAGCGGGTGCGCAACGTGCCGCCCGTCCGGCGCGAGCCCCTCGACGCGCCGGCGCATCTCGGCGAGCGTCTCCATGCTGCTGCGCACGCGGTCCTCGCTCTCCACGAACTCGACCTGCGTCGTCACGGGGCCCGTGTTCTGCTGAAAGAGCGCCCCGCCCTTGCCCTCCTCGAGCCCCACCACCACGCTCGCGTACTTCAGGTTCTCGACCGGCGCGTCGAACCCGCTTCCCGGCGCCCCGAACATGCGCGCTTCCATGGCGAGGCTCAGGCGGTCGGAGGCCTCGACCGAGATGCCCTCGGGAGGCTTGATGCTGCAGACCACGTTGTCGGGGTCGAGCGGCGGGAAGAACTCGACCCCCGTTCCCGCCGTCCCCTGCAGCACCGCGAGGAAGACGAGCAGCGCGGCCGCCGTCACGAGCGTCCAGCCCGGCCGGTCGAGCATGAACTCGAGGATCGGCTTGTACTTCGTGACGAGCCAGTACGTCGGCCGGTGCGTCTCGGCGTCGATCGTCGCCGCGGCGCCGGGCTTGAGCTTCATGAACATGGCGCAGAGCGTCGGGTTGATGACGAGCGCCACGAGCAGCGATGACGAGATGGCGATGATGACCGTCATCGGCAGGTAGCTCATGAAGTCGCCCATGATGCCGGGCCACCACAGAAGCGGGAGGAACGCGGCCACCGTCGTCGCGGTCGAGGTGATCACCGGCCGGGCGACCTCCGCGGTGCCGGCGAGCGCCGCCCGCGCGCGGGAAAGCCCCATGGAGTGATGGCGGTAGATGCACTCGATGATCACGATCGCGTTGTCGACCAGCATGCCGCTCGCGAGGATCAGCGAGAAGAGCGTCATCATGTTGAGCGTGTGGCCGGCCATCCGCAGGACGATGAACGTGATCAGCATGGAGAGGGGGATCGCGGTCGCCACGAGCAGCGCGTTCCGGGCGCCCATGCCGATGAAGACGACGAGGAGGACGAGGATCACCGCGGTGCCCATCCCGTTCTCCAGGTCCCCGATCATCATGCGGACCTCCCGCGACTGGTCCAGGCCCTTGACGATCTTGACGTCCGACGGAATGGACCAGCCGTGGAGGACCTCCGCGACATCGTCGCAGAAGGCGAGGATGTTCTCGCCTGTGCGCTTCTTTATGTGCAGGCTCACGGCCTTCGTCGGCTCGACGTACCGGCCGGGCGCCTGCGTGAAATCGTACAGGCGGGCGCGCGAGCGCTCCTCGTCGAAGTCGTAGCGCGCCATGGCCACATCGCTCAGGTAGATGGACGTCCCGCGCGCCGTGAATCCCACGACCAGGCCGAGGATCTCGGCCGGGTTCCGGAACTCGCCCGGGACGCGCATGAGGATGCGGTTCGTGGCGCTGTCGGCGGTGCCCGCCGAGACGTTGCGGTTGGTGCCGCGCAGGATCAGTTGCACCTGCGCCAGGGAGAGGCTGAAGAAGTGCAGGCGCTCGGGGTCGACCTCGACGACGATCTCGCGCTTCCTGCCGCCGAAGATGTCGACATCGAGGACGCCCGGGATCTCCTTGAGCTCGTCCTCGAGCTTCTCGGCCAGCTCGAAGAGCTCGGAGCGCGAGACCGTCGGGCCCGCGACGAGGTGGTAGATCAGCACGGGAATGCTCGTCACGGCGAATTCCTTGACGACCGGCTCCTCGGCATCGGGCGAGATGTCGGACTTGGCCTGGGCCACCGCGTCGCGCACGCGGTTGAGCGCGAGGTCGATCTCGATGCCGGGCACGAACTCCATGCTGATCATGGACATGCCGTCGGAGGAGACGCTGCGCATCTCCTTGACGCCCTCGACCCCGTCCAGCTTCGTCTCGAGGGGGATCGTGACCGAATCCTCGACATCGGTCGGCGTCGCGCCCTCCAGCGTCGTCGTGACGAGGATGAAGGGGAACTCGACATCCGGGAAGCTCTCGCGCGGCATCGCGAGATAGGAGTAGACGCCGGCAAGGAAGAGGCACACGCACAGGAAGATGATCGCCGCGTGGCGCTTGATCGAGTACTCGGTGATGCGCATGCGCTCGGCGTCCTCCGCGCGGCCTACGGCGTCGCCGCCCCCCCGGCGGCGACGTTCTCGGGCGCCTGCCCGACGAGCGCCCCGTCCTCCATGACCACGTTGACCTCCTCGCCGTGGATCACGCCCTTCATGCCCGCGACGATGAGGCGGTCGCCCGGCGCCACGCCGCGGCTCACGAGCACCGATTCGCCCTTGATCGCGACGGGCTCGACATCGCGCACGGCGGCGAAGTCCTTGCCGTCGCGGCGCTCGGCGACGAGCACGCGCGGGCCGACATCGGCCACCTGGATGGCCCTGAGCGGAATCGTGATGGCCTCGGGAAACCGCAGGTAGTCAATGCGCGCCTGGACGATCATTCCTTCCTTGAGCGCCTCGCCGGGGTTGGCGAACCTGAGCTCGACGTGGAACGTGTTGCTCGCGGCGTCCGATGCATGGGCGACGTTCTCGATCACGGCGTCGAGCTTCAGCCCCTCGTACGTGCCGCCCGTGAGCTTGGGCAGGCCGGGCAGGATGACCGCCGCCTTGATATGCCGCTCCACCCCCGGCATGGCCAGCGCCAGGTAGCTCTGGAGCGCGGCGCTGCCCGGATCGAGGAAGGCCACGTACCTGTCGGCCACATCGACGCGCGCCCGGAGGTGCGCCAGGTCGTACATGCGGCCGAGCGGCTGGCCCGCGGTCACGACCTCGCCGGGCTTGACGAGGTACTTCTCGAACCTGCCCGTGAACGGCGCCTTGAGCTCGCACTTGCCCAGGGCGATGGCGATGCCGTTCATGCCTTCCTCTGCCTCGGCCACCTGCGCCTTGGCAAGCTCGAGCGCGGCCTCCGACTGCGTGATGCTCAGGCGCGCCGACTCGACGCTCACGCCGGCCCTGTCGATCGCCTCGGCGACCTTCTTGACGGCAAGCTGCCGCTGCGTGAGCGCATTGGCGGCCACATCGAGATCGGTCGCGGTCAGCACCTCCGACTCGGCGAGCGGTCTGATGCGCTCGTATTCCTTCTCCGCCATCGTGAGATCGGACCGCGCGGAGGACAGGTCGAGCTCCAGCGCGGAGGCTTCCTTCCGGGCATGCTCCAGGGCCACGCGCGCCAGCGCGAGCTGTTGCTCGTACACGGTGACGCTCTTCTCGGTCGAGAGCCGCTTGGCCCGCATCTGCCCGAGCTGCGCCTCGAGCTGGTCGGTGTTGAGCACGGCGACCGTCAGCCCGGCCTCGACGCTGTCGCCTTCCTTGACGAGCCACTTCTCGAGCCGCCCCGTCGCCTCCGCGTTGATCTCCGCGCTGCGATCGGCTTCTATTCTGGCGGGAAGGACGAGCGTCGCATCGAACGGCTCCGCGACGACGCGCCGGACCTCGACGTTGGCAACCCGAGGCGGGGCCTGGACGAGCGCGGGCGGCGTCCTGGTCGCCGCGATCACGATGCACGCGATCGTGAGCGCGAGCACCGTTCCCGTGCTCCCCCACGTGACGTATCGCACGCGCCGCGGCCCGGCGGAGGGGGCCGCCGTGTTATCGGAATTCCGTCCCGGTGCGCCTTCGCTCATTGCGTCCTCGCGCCGTCCCTGCGGGCGGCGTGTCCGGCCGCGCTTCGCGGCAGCGCGGCACGCAGCCCCGCCGCCGCGAAACGGACCATGCGGTCCGCCACGGCCTCCATGTCATCCAGCGTGCACATTCGCTCCGTGAACTCGGCCAGACGCGGTCCCGCGAGCAGCGGGTGCAGGAACGTGCCGACGACGAGCTGGAGCTGCCACCATAGTTCTTTTCGGGATAAACCGGGCAGAGCTTCGCTCCACGCGTCGAGAAAACGGCGCGTGACCTCGCGGAAGAGGCGCGCGTGGAGCTTCGGGAGCTGCGGGAGCGGCTCTGAGTACATGCGCCCTGCGAGGCGCACGAAGGGATCGACGCCCGTGCCCGCGTGCAGCGAGAAGACCGGCGCGACGAACGCGCGCAGGACGTCCTCGATCGCAGGCGGCGCGCCGTTCGCCGCGCGCCGGCACTCCTCGAGCAGGCGCAGGCGCTCGCGGTTGATGGGGCTCATGCGCCGGCTGATGACCTCCCAGAGCAGCTCTTCCTTGGATCCGAAGTGGTAGTTGACGGCGCCGAGATTGGCCTTGGCCGCATCGGTGATCGCCCGCAAGGAGGCGGCCGCATAGCCGCGCTCGGCAAAGAGCGTCTCGGCCGCGTCGAGCAGGGCGGTGCGCGTGGCGCGGCTGCGATCCCGCGCCGCGTCGCCGGAATGCCTCGTTCTTTCATTCATACGTTCGTATGATTTTAACACCGCCCGGGCGGGGATGCAAACAACGGCCGCGGCCCATTGCGCGGCGGGGACGATTCCGGTAGAAAAGGCTCTTCCGGCCTGCGCGCCGGCGGAACCCTGAGAGGCGGAGCGGCATGCAGAAGACAATGAAGGCCCTCGTCAAGAAGGAGCGCGGCGTCGGGCTCTGGCTCGAGGAAGTCCCCCTGCCGAGCCACGGGATCAACGACGTCCTCATCAAGATCGACAAGACCTCGATCTGCGGGACGGACGTCCACATCTGGAACTGGGATGCGTGGGCGCAGAAGACCATCCCCGTGCCCATGGTCGTCGGGCACGAGTTCGTCGGGACGGTCGCGGCGGCCGGCAGCAACGTCACCGACCTCGAGATCGGCGACGTCGTGAGCGGCGAGGGGCACATCGTCTGCGGCCGCTGCCGGAACTGCCTGGCCGGGCGGCGGCACCTGTGCGCGCACACGAGCGGCGTCGGCGTCAACCGCCCCGGCGCGTTCGCCGAGTACCTCTCGATTCCGGTCACGAACGTCTGGCACGCGGATCCCGCGATCCCGCTCGAGATCCTGAGCTGCTTCGACCCCTTCGGCAACGCCACGCACACGGCGCTGTCGTTCAAGGTGCTCGGCGAGGATGTCCTCATCACCGGCGCGGGGCCGATCGGCATCATGGCCGCGGCCATCGTCCGCCACGCGGGCGCGCGCTTCGTCGTCATCACCGACAAGAACCGGTACCGCCTCGACCTGGCCGCGCGCATGGGCGTCGATGTGGCACTCGACGTCGGCAAGGAATCGCTCGCCGACGTTCAGCAGCGGCTCGGCATGAGGGAGGGCTTCGACGTCGGTCTGGAGATGTCCGGCAACGGCGCCGCGTTCCGCGACATGATCGACGGCATGTGCCACGGCGGGAAGATCGCGCTCCTGGGGATTCCCGGCGAGGATCTGGCCATCGACTGGAACAAGATCATCTTCAACATGATCACGATCAAGGGCATCTACGGCCGCGAGATGTACGAGACCTGGTACATGATGACGTCGATGCTGAAGAGCGGCCTGGACATCTCGCCCGTCATCACGCACCGCTTCCACTACACCCAGTTCCGGGATGGGTTCGAGGTCATGCGCTCGGGCCAGTGCGGGAAGGTGGTCCTGGACTGGACGGCGTAGACCCCTGAACAGCGGCCGAGCCGCAACGAGGAGGAGTCCATGAGATCACGCATTGCCGTCGCGTTCGCCGGACTGTTCGCGCTGGGCGGCCTCCTTCGGGCCGACATCTTCTCCGAGCTGGCCACGCCCAAGGACGGCCGCAGCATGCGCGCGACATCGACGCACCGGGTCGGCCCGGACGGGAAGTACGACCCCGCCGGGGAGTTCGACCCGACGAGCAACTGGGACAACAAGAACCTCCCGCCCGGCGAGACGAAGGTCCTCATGGACGTCAAGGGCCCCGGCGTCATCACCCACCTGTGGATCACGTTCCTGGGGCCCGAGCCCCACGCCTGGGCGCCCAAGGGCTCGGCCAACCACCAGGAGATGCTGCTCCGGGTCTTCTACGACGGCAGCGCGACGCCGGGCGTCGAGGCGCCGCTCGGCGACTTCTTCGCGAACTGCTTCGGCGTGCGCCGCGAAATCATCAGCCTGCCGGTCGTGGTCGAGGACGCCGACTCGTACAACTGCTTCTGGCACATGCCGTTCAGGGAGTCGGCGCGGGTCGAGGTCGTCAACGAGAGCGAAAAGCCGATCAGCCTCCTGTACTACAACATCGACTGGATCAAGAAGGACGCGCTGCCGGCCGACACGCCCTACTTCTACGCGCGCTACCGGCAGGAGTACCCCGCCGAGAAGGGGAAGGACTACCTGATCCTGGACACCGAGGGCAAGGGGCACTACGTGGGCACGGTGCTCGCCGTGAGGACGCGCAGCCCCTCGTGGTTCGGGGAGGGCGACGAGAAGATCTACATCGACGGGGAGGCCAAGGCCTCGATCTGGGGCACGGGCACGGAGGACTACTTCCTCTCGGCCTGGGGCCTCCAGACGACGAGCACGCCGTACTTCGGCACGCCGTGCTTCGACCAGTGGGGCATCGTCGGCGGGCACACGAGCGCGTACCGGTGGCACATCGGCGACCCGATCGTGTTCCAGAAGAGCATCAAGGTGACGATCGAGCACTACGGCTGGATCTCGTCGGACGAGAACCCGACCCAGAAGGTCGACAGTTGGAACGAGCGCGAGGACGACTACGCGAGCGTCGCCTTCTGGTACCAGACCGGCGCGCCGACGTTCAAGGCCAGGGCCCCGCACGCGCGCGAGCGGACGCTCCCCTGCCTCGACAAGATCTTCCACGCGGTCGACGGCGTGAAGCACGGGAGCGGCGAGACGGCCGTCCAGAAGATTCTCGATTACGAGAAGGGGCAGATCCTCTACAAGCCCGACGCGGCCGAGGATGCGTGGATCGAGCTCTCCTTCGAGGTCAAGGAGAAGGAGCCCCGGCGCCTGGTCCTCGTCATGACGCGCTCGTACGACTTCGGCAAGTACCGGGCGACGCTGAACGGCATCAAGCTCGGCGGGGTCATGGACTTCTACCGCGCCGACACCGACCGCTGGGAGTACCACCTCCTCGATTTCTGGCCGGACCCGGGCGTCTACACGCTGCGCCTCGAGTGCGAGGGCAAAAACCAGCTCTCGACCGCCCACTGGCTCGGCATCGAATCCGTGCGGCTCCGCGAGCGCCGCCCCCGGGTCAAGGAATGGGCGCACGACAAGGACAAGGACTGGAAGGCGAAGCCGGTGCTGTACGAATAGGGGCGCGCCATCGACCCCGGATCGAGCTTTCTCTACGCACCGGCGTCATCATTTCTCCACATCGAATGTGACTTCCGAGACTTCTCCCTCGCAGACCGTCGCTGATGCCTTCAATTCCTTCCCATTCACCCGGACCGTCAAAGCGTAGTTGCCAGGGCTGAGGCTTTCAAGCGGTACTTGAATTTCCTTGACGGCTGAAGTGCCGCTAATACAGCACGTCTTTTGCTTCCCCCCTTCCTCGGTGTAGTCCACGAAGAGATTCTTTATCACAGGCGAGGTGGACCGAAGCCGGCAGACGATCTTCCCTCCTCGTGCCAGCGACACGACTGGAATGTCCAACGTTCCTTCTTCGTCGACGACGATACCTGCCTGCTCTACGAAGCAGCGATCTGAATGCTTGAAGAGAATATACCCCTCACCGCGGGGAACTCCCTTGAATTCATAGGCGCCATTCTCATCAGTTACGGTGTACTTGAGAAACTTGTTGCCATGAACACTGAACATGACCTCGACACCGCCGAGCGGCAACCCGGTCTCTTCTGCACAGACATGTCCTCGAACAACCGTTTCTGCCCTCAACTCAACCTTGATTTCCCGTGTCTCGTTCCCTTCGACCACGATCCCCCTGCTCGTCCACCTCCCAAAACCTGCGACATCCATGCTGAGGTTATAGATTGAAGGCCGCAAACCTGTCACTGTTGCCGCACCATTCTCGAGCGGAACGCTCTCGTGGCGTCTCCCAAGGGCGAACCTTCCGTTCTGCTCATCCGGCCAGAATAGTGTCACCGACGCACGTGCCGGCAGAGGGCTTCCCTCGCTGTCGAGCATCAAGACAATCCGGGCTCCACGCACCAGCCTCACCACACACTCTTCGTCGGTGCGACACGACACACTCCCGGGAATGAACCCTTCCTTCTCGACTCGACATTCAAAGGACGCAGCCTCCGCGAAACCCGACAATTCCGCAACGCCCTCCGCCGTCGACTCATCCCGGTATTTCACCGAATCCCGCGGCCCGCCGACCATCGTCACGACCGCCCCCTCAATGGGCTGGTCATCCTCCGCGGACAAAACCCGTATTCCTG
>JBFZCA010000066.1:0-3003 GCA_041308205.1 Planctomycetota bacterium
TGCGGCCGCGCCGCACGTTCTCGGGCTCGGTGTAGTCCACGGTGACGTTGCCGTTCCCCTTGACGATGATGCGCTTCCCGCAGACGATGATGTGCTGCGTGAAACACTCGTTGTCCTTGGCGGGCGAGTCGTTGATGACATACTGGACGCCGTACAGCCCCCCCGTGCGGCGCGGGTCGGTGTGGGAGTTGTCGACCTGAATCTCGTAGCCCTTGCGCGGCCAGCCGCTCTCCTGGAGCTCGGTGTGGATGTACATGCCGGAGTTCGAGCCCGGCGCGGTGAGGACATCGGCCTTGAATTCGAAGTTCTTGAAGCTCGCATTCCCGGCCGGCCCGGCGTAGAAGAGGTGATCGCGCGGCCCGTTGACGACGATCTCGCCGTCCTTGACGCTGAACGTCGCCGCGTTCTCGCTCGCCTTCCAGCCGTCCAGGCTCTTGCCGTCGAAGAGCGCGTACCAGCCGTCCGCATCCGGGGCCGGCGCCGCGGCAAACGCGAGACCGGCAAGAACCGCGACCACACCGACGAGCGCTCGTGCGAGCATTCGACACCTCCTTTTTCTGGGGGTCTGTCATCGTACTCGCGCGGGGGCGCGAAGGAAAGGGCCGGCGCGGGCGGACGGCGGAACGGACGCGCGGAAGTCCTCCTCACCCGCGGGACGCGGCCGTTCTGCGATAGGTG
Organism: Planctomycetota bacterium; assembly: GCA_041308205.1. Lineage (GTDB taxonomy): Bacteria > Planctomycetota > UBA8108 > UBA8890 > UBA8898 > UBA8898. Next base: position 679 of record JBFZCA010000066.1, read on the forward strand.
ATCAGGAGCGCCGCCGGCGCCCGGGGCGCTTCCAGCGAGATCCCTTCCTCCATGAGCTTCCGTCCGGTCGCGCTCCAGGAGCGATCCGAGTCCGCATCCGCGAGCAGGTAGCTCGCGTCGGGCGTGAGCCCGCGGAGCACGACGCGGCGCGAGGCCTCCGGGCAGTCCTTGCGCCGGAAGGCCTGGACGAAGCCCTCGCCCGAGTCCGGCCGGTCGAACTGCCACGCCATCCACGCGTCGTTCCCCTTGCGGTACTCGCCGAGCGGCCAGTAGTCGCCGAGGTAACAGGGCGACACCTGCCGCCATTCGCGCACGAGCTTTCGCAGGAGATCGTAGTCCAGATCCCGCCGGCGCGTGTCGCAGCCGAGCGTGAACTCGGGCGACATCTGGCTCCGGATCAGGTAGGGATCGATCTCGATGAACCCCGTTCCGTTGAACGGCATCCAGAACGAAATGCCGTAGGTGTGGTTCTGCTCGCCGACCGGCTCGAACAGGTAATCGCTGCGAAGGAGCGGCACGGCGCGCCGGAGCGTCTCAAGATCGTTGCGCCGGCCGCCCGAGGAGCAGGAGTCGATGAGCATCCCCGGCCGCCGCCGGAGGAGCTCGTCCCAGTACGCCAGGTAGCCCTCGACGTGGCGGATCTCGTTGATGCCCTGGCGGTCCTCGGCTTCCTCGACGCGCCAGAAGGGAAGCGGGTCGATGTTGAAGTCCTGCCGGTAAAGGTCGATCCCCTCCGCGGTCATGAGGCGGTCGATGTGATCGGCCAGCCACGCGCGGCACTCGGGGTCGCCGATCCTGAGCAGCCCGCCGGACCGCCCGCCGTAGATCCACTCGGGGCGGTTCTCCGCAAGGTACGTGCCCGCGGCGACGCGCTCCGGCTCGAACCAGACGATCGTCCCGATGCCGTGCCCGCGGCAGAAATCGCTGACCTCGCGGATTCCTCGGGGCCAGCGCGCGCGCTCGACCTCCCAGGTGCCGGTGCGCGGCCACCCGCCGTCGCCGCACTGGTACCAGCCGGCGTCCTGCCACCAGTAATCGAGCGGAATCTTCTCCTCAAGGTACCTTCGCAGGAAATGCATCTCCTCGGCGGCGTTGGTGATGATGCCCGGATACAGGTTCCCGTTGCACGCGGCCGCCTGCGGCCGCAGCGGCTTGCCGCCGGGCCGCGGCAGGTTGTGGCGGATCATCCACGCCCGCCACACGTTCTGCGCCCGGTGCCAGTCGCCCTCGTAGAACTGGAGCACGGACAGGGGGCTTCGCGCTTCCTCGCCCGGATGCAGCCGGAACGAGGTCGTTTCCTGCCCGCCCGAGATCCGGACGGCGCCGTCCTGCCCGCAGGCGAAATCCGCGGCCCACTGTCCCGCCCAGCCGACCACGGCGATCACTCCGCCGCGGCCGCCCGTCTCCAGGTTGAAGTAGGGAAGGTCGCTGTTGGTCGGCCGCCCTCCCTGCGTGGTGATTCGCTTCGATGACCCCGGCGCCAGCACGGCTTCGAGCGGCTCGTAGTCGTTCGCGGCGCAGATGCTCCCCACGAAATGGTGAAGCACGCACTCGCGCTCGCCGTTGCGCGCCACGCACACATCGAGCGGCCGGATCGACTCCAGGAGCGGCGTGTCCGCCCGCCCCGTGTTCTTGAAGAAGAGCGTCCACTCCACGGTGGGGAAGCCTGCGTACTCGACGCGCACGCATCGCACGACGAGTCCGGTCGCGGGGTCGCGGTACGACTGGACGGCGCGCGTGCGCCCGCCCTCCGGCTTCTCGATCGTCTCGTCGAACGACCAGGAGGGAAGGAGCTCGTCGGAAGGCTTGCCATCGTAGTAGAAGAAGAAGGGCAGCCGGCCCGCCCCTCGTGCCGGCGCGCCGGCGTCGAGGATCGGGAAATCCCCGAGCCGCAGCTCCCGCCCGTCCGCCAGGATGACCTTGGCTTCCGCCCAGGCCGCCTGGTCGCTGTTGACGTTGTCGCCGCCGTTCCCGACTGCCAGGATGAACTGCGCGGCCCCGTCGAGATCGGCCGAGACCGGCGCGCCCGGCTCCCCGCGGCGCATGATCGGCGAGCGGCACCGCTCCTTCCCGGCCGCGAAGACCTTGAACTCGGCGCTGCCGCCGCTCCAGTTCCCGTTGGTGTCGATCCCGACCGTGGCGTGGAATCGGCGGGCGGGGCCCGGCAGCCGCACGAGGAGCCGGCTCACCGCATGGCAGTAGATCCCGTGCTCGAAACTCCGCGTCGCGATTCGCAGCGGCTGTCCGTCGCGTCCGTTCCGTTGCACGGGGCCGTAGTTGGCAATGATCTCCAGGCTCGGCGCGGCCGGCTCGCGCGGTGCGACC
>JBFZCA010000067.1:0-6157 GCA_041308205.1 Planctomycetota bacterium
ATCTCCTTGCTCGCGGGGAGGAGGCGCAGGCCCTCGGCGAGCACGGCGCAGGCGTCCTCGAAATCGCCCCGCGCACCGCTCTCGCTCGCCCATTTCAAGTAGGTCTCGGCCAGCACGCCGCCCATGAGCGGGCCGGCCAGAAGCGCGCGGAGCTCCTCGCGTTTCTTGGCCGCCTCGCCGAATGCCCGGGCCGCCGCGGGCCAATCGCCGGCCGCGAACGCCTGGCGGCCGGCGCAGACCGACTCGTACGGCGTCCCCTCCCAGACCTGCTCCCGCCATGCCGCGATCGCCATGCCCCGGGAAAGCCGGTAGCCGGCCACGGTCCCGAAGAGCTGGACGCCGGCAAGGCCGCGCGTGTACCAGGCGACTCCCGCAACGGCGTCGCCGTCGAGAATGAACCCGGCCTCGGCCGCCGTCTTCACGACGCTGACGGGCAGCCGTTCGACGCCGTAGGCAGCGGGCGCCTCGACCACCGCGGCCACCCGCTGTTTCTCGTGTGAGGCCAGAACGACCTCCGCACCCGGGGAGACGGCGCCCACGGCGAACCCGCCGAGCCGCTCGGGAACGGGAAGGAGGCAGTAACCGCGCTCGACGTCCCATCCCACGGTCTCGGCGACCGCGACGGCGCCGTCGCTCCACGCAACCTGCAGCGTGTCGACCGACGCGAGCGCCTCGATCGCGCACAGCGCCGTGCCGTCCTCGATGATGACGCCGGGGAACGAGCAGCGCACCTTGCCCGCGTCGTCGCGGCCCACGACCACCACCCACCGGGCGGGCTCGCCATCGTCGACGACGGCGACCGGCGCCTCCGCGGGCGGATCGTCGCCTTCGGGCGGCACGACCGACGTTTCGCCCCTGTCGGGTGCGGCGGGACGAGCCTCGGCCGGCGCCGTCACCTTCGTCCCGGCGCGCTCGTCAGGCGCCGCGATGCCGGGCATCGCATCGCGCGGTTTCTCGGCCCCGGCGCGCAGGAACATCACCGCCGCGACGGCGGCGATGAGGCTCGCCGCCCCGAACCAGACGATGCGCGCTCCGCCGCGAGGGGGGGCGCCGCCCTTGAGCGGCGATCCGCACTGGTCGCAGAACACCGCCGCTTCTTCGTTGAAGCTGCCGCAGCGCGGGCACGCCGTACGCGCCATGCGATACCTCCGGGGACATTATACCCTCCTTGACGCCCCTGTCGTGCGGGCGCTATGGTCAATGCTATGGGCCTGTCGCGAAAGCCCCGTTTCGACCGCAGCCCGATGCGATACCCGGCACAAGGAGGATACCATGCGCAACACCCCATGCGTTTTTCTCGCCGCGGCAGCGCTGCTTCTCGCGCCCGCACACGCGCGCGGCGCGGCGCTCGTCAACGAATCCGAGCGCGCCATCCCGTGCGTTGCGGAGACGGACATCGTCGTTGTCGGCGGCAGCACGGGCGCGGTGGCCGCCGCCGTCGCCGCGCGCGAGGCAGGGGCAAGGGTGTTCCTCGTCGCGCCGTACCCGTACCTCGGCGAGGACATGACCGCGACGCTCAGGCTCTGGCTCGAGCCCGGCGAGAAGCCCGACACGCCGCTTGCGGAGCAGATCTTCGCCGAGCGCGCCGCCGATCCGCTCGCGCTCGAGCCCGGCCGCCTCGTTCCCTTCACGTACGAGGCCGACCGCCCCTCGGCCGGCGTCCACAAGGACACCGCGCCGCCGTCGCTCCTCGGGGACGGCGCGTGGCGCTCCGCGGCGCGCGAGAGCGTCCAGTACGACGGGGGCGTCCGGCTGCTCCTCGATTGCGGCAGGGAGGAGGAGATCGAGCTCGTGTGCGTCCTCGCGTATCACCGCGCCGACTACCGGCTCGGCGGCGTCGAGGCGAGCGCCAGCCCGGACGCGAAGACATGGTCCGTTGCCCGACGCGTCGCCAACGAGGCGCCGGACCAGAACTCGACCGACGCGGCCGCCGTGCCGCTCATGGTCGACGTCGGCGCCCGCGCCCGCTACCTCAAGATCGCACTCGACGCGGCGCCCAACGCCGCGCGTGTTCTCGTCGGCGAGATCCTCGTCGTGCGGCCGGGCCGGGCGCGGCAGCCGGCCGAGATCCCGCCCGCGCGGCCCCTGCACGTCAAGAAGACGCTCGATGCGGCGCTCATCGCGGCCAAGGCCGACTTCGTGTACTCGAGCTACGTCACCGACATCGCGCGCGCGCCGGACGGCGCGCCGTGCGGCGTCGTCATCGCCAACCGAAGCGGCCGCCAGGCGATCAAGACGAAGGTCGTCATCGACGCCACCGATCGAGCGTGGAGCGCGCGCCTGGGCGGGGCGCGCTTCCGGCCTTTCCCTGCCGGAACATACCCCCTCGGGCGGGTCGTCATCGGCGGGAAGCCTTGCCGGGGCGACGGCATCGCGGTCCGCGCGCTGCCCTCGCAATTCACGGCGCAAGGGGTCGCGTACGATATCTTCGATTACACCCTCATGATGCCGCTTCGGGACGGCGCCTTCGCATCGTACGCCGCGGCGGAACAGATCGCGCGCGGGGCGACCTACGACGCCGGCCAGCAGTTCACTTCGGATGCGTTCTTCCAGGTCCCGCCCGACCCCGTGCATGCGGAGGCATCGATCGACGGTGACGCCGCCCCCGCCGATCTCGACCTGCGCGCCCTCAGGCCCGCGGGCGTCCCGCGCATGTTCGTCCTCGGCGGGTGCGCCGATGTCTCGCGCGTCGCGGCCGAGAAGCTGCTGCGGCCGTGCGCGTTGATCGCACTCGGGCGGCGCGTCGGCAAGGCGGCGGCCGAGGAGGCGATGGCCGTTTCCGCGGCGGCGGCGCCGCGTCTTCGCGGCGCGAAGGCTGCCGGCGCCCCGCGCGGCGATGTGCGCGAGATTCTGACGGGGCTGCGCCCTGGTGCTGCGCGAGGCGCGCTCGGCACGTTCGTCCAGGAGCCGCGCGCGCTGCCCGTCCTCGAAGACTGCGATGTCGTCGTCGCGGGCGGCGGAACGAGCGGCGCGCCCGCCGGCATCGGCGCGGCGCGCCGGGATGCGCGCACGCTCGTACTCGAGTTCCTGCACGGTCTGGGCGGCGTCGGCACGCAGGGCGCCATCTCGAAGTACTACTGGGGCAACCGCGTGGGCTTCAGCGCCGAGGTCGCGGGCGGCGCCTCATGGGAGATCGAGCAGAAGGCCGAGTGGTGGCGTGCCGCGCTGGCGAAGGCCGGCGCGCGCATCTGGTTCGGCGCCCTGGGCTGCGGCGTCTTCGCCGACGGGGAGCGCGTCCTCGGCGTCGTGGTCGCGACACCCGAGGGCCGCGGCGTCGTCCTCTGCAGAACGCTCATCGACGCCACGGGCAACGCGGACATGGCGGCGGCGGCCGACGCACCCTGCGTGACGACCGACGCGCTCGAGTTGGCCGTCCAGGGCACGGGCCTGCCCCCGCGCCGGCTCGGCGCCTCCTACACCAACACCGACTTCACGATCGTCGATGAAACCGATGCGCTCGATGTCTGGCATGTGCTGGTCTATGCGAAGCTCATGGCCGGCGATGCGTTCGACATGGGAAGCCTTCTCGACACGCGCGAGCGCCGCCGCATCGCCGGCGACGCGACGCTCACGATCCTCGACCAGATCAACAACCGCACGTTCCCGGACACGGTCGTCGAGACCTACTCCGATTTCGACACCCACGGGTACACGGTCGATCCCTACTTCACCCTCCAGCACCCGCCCGGAAGAGAGGGCCACCGCACGAACATTCCGTATCGGGCGCTGCTCCCCAAGGGTATCGACGGCATCATCGTCGTCGGGCTGGGCGTCAGCGCGCATCGCGACGCGATCCCTCTCATCCGCATGCAACCCGATCTCCAGAACATGGGCTATGCGGCGGGCGTCGCCGCCGCGATGGCCGAGGAGACCGGCGGCCGCGTGCGCGCGATCGACGTGCGGGCGCTCCAGACGCACCTCGTGGAGATCGGCAATCTGCCCGCGCGCGTGCTCACGGACCGGGACTCCTACCCCATGCCGCCCGAGCGCATCGCGCAGGCCGTCGCCGCGGCCAAGGACGACTACAAGGACGTGGCCGTGATTCTGGCGCACAGGGAGCAGGCGCATCCGCTGCTCATCGAGGCCTTCGCGGCGGAGCAGACGCCCCGGGGCAAGCTCATCTACGCGCATATTCTCGCCGTGCTCGGCGACCCCGCCGGCCTGGAGACGATCCTTGCCGCGGTCGAGGCGTTCCCGGGGCTCGACAAGGGCTGGCGCTACACGGGCCAGGGGCAGTTCGGCGCGAACCTGAGCCCGCTCGACCGCCTGATCGACGCGCTCGGCCGCCTGCGCGCGCCGCGGGCGGTACCGGCGATCCTGGAGAAGCTCGCGCTCCTCACGCCCGAGAGCGAGTTCTCGCACTTCCGCGCCGCGGCGCTGGCGCTCGAGTCGATCGGCGATCCGGCGGCCGCCGCCGCGCTCGCCCGCGCTCTCGCGCTCCCCGGCATCCAGGGCCACGACGTCCCCGCGATCGAGCAGGCGCTCGCCGCCGCCGCCAGGCGGCCGGACCTGAACGGCACGGAATCGCGCAACGCGTCCATTCGCGAGCTCATGCTCGGCCGGGCGCTGTTGCGCTGCGGCGACAAGGACGGGCTCGGGAAGGCGATCCTGGAGCGCTACGTCAACGACCTCCGGGGGCATCTCTCGCGGCACGCCGCGGCGGTGCTGCGGGGCCCGGAGCGCTGACCGGCGGCCTCGATCCGGCAGGACGACGATGCCACGAAGGCACCAAGCTGCGCACCGTGTGCCCTGGCGGCGCGGGTTGGCCGGCGCCACAGGCCGACTCCGGAATCCTCGTCACCTTCTTCGTGCCTTCGTGTCTTCGTGGCTACGTCCGTCTTCCTTTCATCCACGTCTTCGGTGTTTTCTGTGGTCGTATAGGTCGTCGTCCTCGCGCCGTCCCGGCGCTGCGGGCGGTTCCCGCGGCGGAGCCTCCGGGCCCCGGGCTCGGCGCGCGCGACGAGGATGCTCAGCGCTTCTCGACCTTGCGGTAGACCAGGCCCTGGAACACGGCGACCTTGTCGCCCTGCTCGTCCGTGACGACGATCGCGTAGGAAGCGATCTTGGGGTGGAACGACTCCTCGCGGGCCTCGGCGGTGAGCGTGCCCTCGGACACGCCCTTGAAGTAGTTGATGTGCGCATCGATGGCCGCGGCGGGAGCGCCGCGGGAGTTCGAGGCCACGCTGAACGCCGCGTCGGCCAGCGCGAAGATCGCGCCGCCGTGGGCGGCCCCGGCGCTGTTCAGATGCCGCGGGCCGAGGACGAGCCGCATCGTCGCCGTCCCCTCTCCCGCGCTCACGAGCTCGATGCCGAGCTCCCGCGCCAGTCGGTCGCGCTCGAAGAACGCCCGCATGTCGTCCATGCCGCCCCCCGCGCTCACAGCGACAGCATGTACTCGACCAGCGCCTGAATGTCCTCCTTGGACAGCGTCGACGTGACGCCGTGCCTGTCCTGCGCGTTGCGCCCCGTCAACACTTCCTCGAGCGTCAGCGCCGAGCCGTCGTGAAGGAACGGCCCCGTGCGCCACATCTCGTAGAGCGTGGGCGTGTCGAACTCGCTCGCCGTGTCGAACTCGCCCCTGGTGCCCACGTCGTACAGGCGCCTGTTGGTCAGAAACGGACCGTTGTGGCACTCGGTGCACTTGGTCGCCTGGCTCTCGAAAAGCTCCTTGCCGCGCCGCGCGAGGTCGGTGAATTCGCCGCCGGGCGCGCGGTAAGGGCTCGGCGCCGGGCGCAGCGACTTGAGGTAGGCGTGGACCGCGTCGAGCTCGTCCTGCGACGGCTCGCGGAAGAGAATGTGCACGAAGCCGGCGCGCGTCGCCACCTCCATGCTCGCGCGCACGCCCAGCGCCATCGACGGCGGCGTCTCGTAGGAGTAGAGCAGCGACTTGGTGTTCTTGGGGTTGCCGATGCCGTCGTTCAGGAGGTCCCAGTTGAGCCCGTCGGCGCGGCCGTCGTTGGGGTGGCACGTCGCGCAGCTCAACCACTGCTGGAAGCAGTAGGTCGCATCGTGGAAGATCGTCTCGCCGCGGCGCACGAGATCCGGCGCGGGCGAGGGGCCGAGCGCCACGGACCTGGCGACCGTGCCCTTGGCCGTGTCGACCATGTCCACCTGCCCGGAGAAATACGCCGCGACGGCCAGCGTCTTTCCATCCGGG
>JBFZCA010000068.1:0-5407 GCA_041308205.1 Planctomycetota bacterium
CCCGCGTCGCCGCGGCGTGGACGGGCGCCGGAGGCGCGCCGCTCGTCGGGAGCGGCTGGACGCTCACGTTTCCGTGCCTTGCGGCGGCGGACGATGAGGACCCGCCGCGCGTCGTCACGTTCATCCACGAGGGCGTCGAGCGCATCGAATTCGTGCGCCAGGCCGATGGGTGCTCGTACGCGAGCGCCCGGATGCCGTCGCTGCGGCTGCGGCGCGACGGCGAGGATCGCTTCGAGCTGCGGGACAGGTGGGGCGGCGCCGTTGTCTGCGCCGGCTTCACCGCGTGCTGGCCCGCCGCGCAGCGCGGCAAGCCGCTCGCCTGCGCGGACCCGTACTTCGACGGCGAGCGCGCGGCAGCGTTCCGCTGGTCGGACACGGGCACGCTCCGGGAGATCGCCGACACGGCCGGCCGCATCTGGCGGTTCGTCTACGCCGGCGAGATCTTGTGCGAGGTCCTGGTGCTCCGGCGCGACGGCATGCTGCTGTCGCGCGCGGAGTTCCGCTACGGCCGCCGCATCGACGATGCTGCGGCGCCCGAGGACGGCCTGGTCGCCGTGACGCACACCCTGCCCGGCGACACGGTGCATGCGGCGGCGCACGCGTTTCGATACCACGCGGAGGGCGAGCATGCCGGCCTGCTCGCGTACGTGCTCGAACCGGATGCCGTTGCGGATCTCGGCGGCCCGGAGGCGGCCCTGTGCGCGGACGATGACGAGGCCGCCCGCCGCGCGGGCGCCGCGTTCGCCTACGCGTGGAGCGACACGCCGCCCCGCATCGTCGTGTCCGCGTTCCGCGGGCCGTCGTGCGGGGTCTGCCCGGAAGCGGGATGGTACGAGCTCGGCTACGCGCACAACCCGGCGCCGGCCGGCGCCGCGGACTGGGCCGTCCAGGTGATGCAGCGCAATCCCGAGGGCAGCACGACCCTGGCGGATTTCAACGATTGCGGGCAGCTTCTCAACTGGGTGCGCATGGCGCCCGTCGCGGACGGTCTCGTGCAGGAATTCGAATCCTACCGGTACGATGCCGCCGGCCGGCTGGCGATGATCGTGTACCCGGCCGCATCCTTCGTGTACGACAGCCATCTTCACCAGGGCGTGCCCCAGGACGGCCGGGGCGACGGCGTGGTCCAGATCTTCGCCTACGATGCGGAGGGGCGTCTGACGGTCGAGAGCATCGGCGCGACGAGCATGCTGTTCACGGCCGTCAAGGACGAGCTGGTGACGCTGCGAACGTACGCCTACGAGGACGATGTCCCGTGGCCCGCGGTTGCGCGCGAGTATCCGCGGCCGGGGCAGGCGCCGGTCACCGTGCTGTCGCAGCACGAGCTCCTGGGCCTGGCGGGCGACCTCCGTCTCGTCACGCGCGTGGAGCAGCTTCCCGCCGTGCCCGAGAGCCAGAACGGCTCCGGTCTCCCGGCCGTGCGCGAGCAGCACTTCGATCCCCTTACCGGCGCGCTCGTCACGCAGATCGATGCGAACGGACACGCCGCCGAATATGCCTACGATGACGAGACCGGCGCGCTGGTGCGGGCGGAGACCGCGGCCGGCGTCACGCGGTGGTTCGTCGATCCGTGGGGGCGGGTCGAGGCGATGGAGCTGCCCGACGGCGTGCGCGAGGTCACGTACAGGGCGTGGCTCGCGCCGGGGCGCATCGCGACTTTGACCTACCGCATGGTCGACCCGGACACGTTCGGCCCGGTTGCGATCGTCATTCGCGATCTTGCCGGACGGGTTCTGACGACCGCCGCGGCGGCGCCCGCGCCGGGGCTCAGGCCGGAGGAAGCGCTCCTCGACGGCCCCGGCGATCTTGCCGACAACTGGCGCGGCGCGCTCGCGCAGCGCGATGAGCGCGTGTACGCGGCGGGCAAGCTCGCGGCGCTGATCGCGTGGTCCGGCGAGTCGGCCGCCGTCACGCGCTACGGGTACGACGCGGCGGGCCGCCTGGCGTCCATGGTCGCCCCGGATGGCACGGCCACGCGCTACGGCTACGATGCGATGAGCCATCTGGTGCGGATCTACGAGGGCAGGGAAGGCTCCGAATCGGCCTTCACGCTCAGGGAGCGGCGCTCGTACGACGCGGTCGGCCGGCTGGCGGCCGTCCGCACGTACGGCGAGGACCCCGGCGCGGATGAGGACCTCGCGGGCGCCGTCGCGGAATTCGGCTACGACTGGCGCGGGCGGCTCATCGAAGAGCGCCACCCCGACGGGGAGGGCGTCACCCGCGCCGCGCGCAGGCGCATCTACGACAACCTGGACCGCGTGATCGAGCTTCACGCGCGGCCCCGCGGGGCGACGCTCTTCGCCCTGGCTCGGGCGTGGGACCACGACACGCGCGGCCGCGTGTGGCGCGAGGCGACGGTGAACGTCGAGAATCCGCTCCTGCGACAGACGACGCGCTACTGGTACGATGCCGAGCAAGGCCGCTGCAAGACGCTTTTTCCCGGCGGCGGTTTCAGGAAGGAGCAGCGCGACGATGCCGGCCGGGTCGTCGCCGTGTACGCCGGTCTCGATCCCCGCGACTGCGCCGAGGGGGAGCCCTACGCCCAGGCGGTCGGCGTCGAGGGGCTTGTCGATGACACGATCCTCGAGGAGGAGCGCTACGCGTACGACGCGGGCGGGCGCGTGACGCTTCTCACGCACCGCATGCGGCCGGCCGCGGGCTGCGCGCCGGCCGGTCCGACGGCCCGCCAGGCCGCGGTGTGGTACGACCCGCTCGGCCGCACCGTGCACACGGTCGTGCGGGGCGGCGATGCGTGGAGCGAGCGGCCCGCCGGCGCGCCCGGCGGCGACACCGGCGCGCTGCGCACCGACACATCGTACGATGCGTTCGGCCGCGTGCGCGAAGTGCGCTACGCCGACGGCCGCGGCCTGCGCCACGAGTACGACGCGCGAGGCCGCATCGCCGCGAAGACCGAGGAGAGCGCGGGAGATGATGCAACGTGCGCCCGCACCGAGTACGCCTACGACGGCGCCGGCCGCGTGGTGCGCGAGCGCACCGCCTTCGACAATGCGGATGGCGCGGAGCGCGCGCGGGAAACGGCCTACGAGTACGGCGTCGATGCCGATGGCGAATTCCCGTCGAATCTCGCGACCGGACGGTTGCTCGCGGAGATCCGCCATCCTGACCCGGTCACGGGGCTTGCCGGCGTCAGGCCCCAGGATCGCGAACGCTTCGCCTACGACGCGCAGGGGCGCGTCGTGCGCCGCCGCGGCCCGGCCGATCCGGACGGCAGCGCGGTGGTTCACGAGTACACGTACGACGGCATGGGCCGCCTGCTCGCCGACAGCGTCGCCGCGGCCGCATCGTCGACCGACGACGCCGTCCTCTGCATCGCCCGCGCCTACGACGGCTGGGGCCGCCTCGCGCGGGTGACCGCCCGCGCGGGCGCGCAGCCCGACAGCGCCGTTCGCAACGAGGTCGCCTGGGAGTACAACGGCTTCGGGCAGATCACGAGCGTGCGTCAGGCGCACGACGGCGCGTGCGACGCCGCGACGCCCGCGGTGCGTTGCGCGTGGTCGGATGCCGCGAACGGCGACGGCCTGAGCCGGCTCACGCGGGTCGTTCACCCGGCGGCCGAGGGCGAGGAGATCGCGCTCGATTACCGCTACGAGGGGGAGGGCTCCGAGCCGGCGGACCGCGCATTCGGGCGGGCGCGCGGCATCGGGGCCGCGTTCCTCGGCGGCCGGTCCGTCGCGTCCTACGCGTACCAGGGCCTCGCGATGCCGGTCGCGCGCGACACCGCCGCGGCGTGGCCCGGGTTCGTGCTGCGGCGCGAATGCGCGTTCGACGATTTCGGGCGCGTGCGCTCGGCCGCGACCGCGCTCGCGTGGGAGCGGACGCCCCTGCTTGCCATCGCGGGCACGCGCTACGCGTACGATGCGGGCGGGCGCGTCACCGAGGAGTCCGACACGGGGCTCGCGCGGCGCGCCGGCGCCGATCGCCTGCGGGGCTACGACGACATGGGAAGGCTGGTCCTGTGGGCCGAGGGGAACCGCGTGCAGGATGTGCTCGGCAATGTCCGCGCCGTCGAACGCTGGCGTCTCTCGGGCAGCGGCAACTGGGACGAGCACGCCCGCGATGGCGCGGCCGAGGAACGCACGCACGATCTGCGCGACGCGCTGCGCGCGCTCGACGGCATGCCGTGCGCGCACGATGGCGAGGGCAACGTCACGAACGCGGCGGGCATGCGCTGCGCGTACGACGCGTGGAGCCGGCTGGTCGCGTTCGAGGCCGGAGGCGTGCAATGCCGCATCGCGCGGGACGGCCTGGGGCGTCCCGTGCGCGAAACCGTCGCCGCGGACGGCGCGCCCGAGAGCACGCGCGATCTCTACTACCGGCATCCGTGGCAGCTCGCGACCATGATCGAGCGCACGGGCGCGCTCGAGGTGCGCGAGGACTACGTCTGGGGCCTCGCGCACGACGACGAGCTGCTCATGGTGCACCGGCGGTCGGGCGCGCGGCGCGAGACCTTCTACTACGTGCAGGATGCGCTCTGGAACGTCACGGCGGTCCTGAACGAGATCGGCCTGCCGCTCGAGCGCTACACGTACTCGCCGTACGGCGTCGCGCGCGTGTGGGACGGCGCGTTCCGCCGCGAGCGCGGCGAGAGCGCCATCGGCGCCGCGACGCGCTTCCAGGGCCGCCGGCTGCACGGACCGCCCGCGCTCGGGGTCTACGATTTCCGCTACCGGGCCTACCGGCCGCGGCTCGGCCGTTTTCTGCAGCGCGACCCCGCGCGCATTCCCTACGCGCACAATCTCTACGCGGCGCCGTTCGGCGCGTCGTTCCTCGATCCGTACGGGCTGCGGCCGCTGCTTCGCAACTGCTGGATCGCGGAGATGCCGATCCTCGATGTCAGCGGCGGCCTGGGGCTCGTCCTGCAGGGGGACCTCCTGTTGCGGACGACAATCTGCGAATGCTGCAACCGGCACGATGTCTGGGTGCCCGGGGGCTGGGTCGAGAGCGGGATCTCGGGCGGCGTGACGGTCGGGTTCGGCGCCGCGATGCGCCTCGATGTGGCCGGCATGGGCATCGGGTTCCACTTCGAGCTCGCCAACGCGAGGCTGCTCGAGTGCAGCGGCACGGTGATCGCCGATGCGTGCTCGGGGACCGTGTCCCCGTGCGTGAGATGCAGCCGGAGCATCGCGTTCGGCGTGCCGATCCTGGCGCTCGACGTGGGGTTCGCGGCGATATCGGGGGCGGCGCAGATCGTGGTCGAGGCCGCCATCGCCTTCTGCTACGCCGATGGGAAGAGCGAGATCACCTTCTCGCTGTGCTACGGGTGGGAGGCGTGGGTGGAGCTCAGGATCTTCTGGCTGCGCCGCATGTTGACGTACGCGGGCAAGACAACGTGCATTGAACGCGTCCTCTGACGGCGCCGGCGCGGCGCGGCGGCTCGGACGGCCGC
>JBFZCA010000069.1:0-9208 GCA_041308205.1 Planctomycetota bacterium
GCGGAGCGGCGCGCGGGGCGGACGGTGCGGGCGCACGCGCGGCAGATGCCGTGGATCTGCAGCGTGTGGCGGAGGCTCGTGAAGCGGTGCGCGCGGCAGAGGCGCTCCTGGAGGCGCTCGAGCTCCGCCGAGTAGAACTCGATGGCCTTGCCGCAGCACGCGCAGCGCATGTGGTCGTGGTGCCCGCGGCCGGCGGCGCGCTCGTAGCGCGTGAGCTTCTCGGTGCGCTCCGCCGCCGCTATGATCCCGGCGTCCGCAAGGAGCGGCAGCGTGCGGTAGACCGACGCCAGGGACACCGCCGCGCCGCGGCGCTTCAGGGCATCATGGAGGTCCTCGGGGGAGAAGTGATCGCCGCGCGCCAGCACTTCCGCGAGGATCGCCCCGCGCTCGCGCGTCATTCGCAGGCCGCGTGCGGCCAGATAGGCGGCGAATACGTTCGCTCCCATCGCGCTCACATCCTTCGCACGAAGATGCCGCTCGCGACATCGCGGTCGATGGCCACGGTCGTCTCGCCGATGGCGACGACGAAGGCGGGCAGCTTCTGCTGGAGGCGCAGCGTCGCGCCGGGCACCAGCCCCAGGCTGGCCAGGCGCTGCAGCGCGGGACTCGTTATGAACGTGACCCTGAGCATGGCGCCGACCTCGGCGTCCGCCAGGCTGCGCACGAGCGGCGCGAGCTTGCGCGTGTACAGCTCGCAGCACGCGCCCTTGGGGATGGGCTTCCCGTGCGGGCAGAGCGGCGGGTGGCCGAGCAGCGTGCAGATGGCTTCCTCGACCGCCGGGCTGATGACGTGCTCGAAGTGGCAGGCATCGGCTTCGTAATCCTTGATGTCGAGGATGTCGGCGAAAAGCCGCTCCGCGAGCCTGTGCCGGCGGACCACGTCGCGGGCCCGGCGCGCGCCGGCCGGCGTCAGGGAAACGCGCTCTCCCGCGATCGCGATGAACCCGGCCAGGCTCACGGCGCGCACGCGCGCCTCGTCCCCGACGCGCTTCACGATCTCGGCCAGCGTCGGCGTGAAACCCATCTCGGCGATGTCCCAGACCGTCTCGAGGGTCTCATCCTCGAACATGCTCTGCGTGCCCGGGCCTTGCTGTACGATCTTGTGCGAGAAGTCCTTCATGACGCGTGTCTCCGGTTTCATCCGAGCGGGATGGCGAGCGCCCGCAGCGCCAGGTTGAGCACCCCGCCGGCGGCGACGGCCAGGACGGCGATGAGCACGAACATGAGCACGGCCGGCCTGAAGCCGCGCTCCTTGATCATCATGAGGAAGTGCGCCAGGCAGGGCACGAACAGCGTGAGGGTCAGGAGGCTGACCATGGTCTGCACGGGATCGAGCATTCCCTGGTCCCTGAGGGCGTGGAGCCCCGCCGCCCCGTAATCGCGGCGCAGGAAGCCGACGAGAAACGCCGCGGTCGCCTCGCGCGGGAGGCCGAGAAAACCGGTGATGACCGGCGCACACACCTCCTTGAGCCTTTCGAGGAGCCCGGCCTTGTCCAGCAGAAACAGCACGAGCGTGCCGTAGACGAACAGCGGGGCGGCTTCCCTGAGGTACCAGACCACGCGATGGCCCGTCTTCAGGAGCACGTTCTTGATCGAGGGCAGGCGGAAGGGCGGGATCTCCATGATGAATCCCGAGCGTTCGCCCGGCACGATCGCGGCGGCGAGCCTGCCCGCCAGGAGGAGCACGGCGCCCAGGCAGCCGATCCAGATGGCGAACGCGGTCAGCGACAGCCCGCCCAGCATTCCCATGATCACGCCGAGCTGCGCCGCGCAGGGCACGGCCAGGGCAAGCAGGAACGTCGCGATCAGCCGGTCGCGCCGCGTCTCGAGGACGCGCGTCGTCATGACCGCCATGGTGCCGCACCCCAGGCCGAGGACCATGGGGAGCACGGCCTTGCCGCTCAGGCCCATCAGCCTGAAGAAGCGGTCGGCCATGACGGCCAGGCGCGGGAGGTAGCCCGTGTCCTCCAGCACGCCGAAGGCGAGGAAGAACGTGGCGGTGATGGGCAGGATGATGGCGAGGGCGTACGTGAGGGCCATGGTGATGACCCCGTACCGGCCGACGAGCATGTCCCGCAGGAACTCGGTCGGGACGAGCATCTCGACCGCGCGCGTGCAGAACGGGTTGACGTAGCCGCCGAAGACGGCGTCCTCGGCGACATCGACGAGCACGCCGGCCCCGAGCGCTCCCACGAAGCCGTACAAGCCGAGGAGCACGGCCGCGAGCATGCACGCACCCCATACCGGGTGCATGCACGCCGCGCCCAGGCTTTGCATGATGGGGTAGGGGGATGCCGCGACGCGCGCCGTCGCCGCATCGGCGAGCTCGTTCGCCTTCCTGAGCCTGGTCTCGTGGATCGCCGCGGCCACGGGACGGACGAAGGCGCGCTCGCACTCGCCGCGGAGGCGCTCGATCTGCTCGACCGCCGCCGCGTCCAGCGCACAGCGCAGCCTGGGCCCGAGAGTCTCATCGCGGGAGAGCGCCATGAGGGCGAGCGCGCGAGCGGGGCCGGCGGCGGGCGGCAGGAGCGCGGCGATGCGCCCCGCGTAGTCCTCGATCACATCGTGGTAGCGCACCGCCGCGGACGGCACGGCGGCCGTGCGGCTCGCAAGGGCGCGCCGCAGCTCTCCGAGCCCCTTGCGCTCGGGCGCCACGGAGCTGATGACCTCGATGCCGAGCGCGCGGCCGAGAGCCCGTGTGTCGATGAGGATCCCGCGGTCGCGGGCCTCGTCCTCCATGTTGAGGTCGAGGATCAGGGGAAGCTGCATCTCGGCGAGCTGCAGCGTGATGAAGAGGGCGCGCGCGAGATTCTTGGAGTCGCCCACCTGGACGACCGTCACGGGACGCTCCGCGAGGAGGATGTCGCGCGTCACCTGCTCGTCCTCGCTCATGGGGACGATGCTGTTGATGCCCGGCGTGTCGATGCACACGAGCCGCCGGCCGTGGACGGCGGCGTTCCCGCGCGTGATCTCGACCGTGGTGCCGGGGTAATTGGACACCGTGGCGTACGTGCCCGTGAGGAGGCCGAAGAGGACGCTCTTGCCGACGTTCGGCGTCCCGACGAGCGCGACGCGCTCCTCGGCGCTTTTCCCGGCCGGAGCTCCGGCGTGCATCTCCATGTGCGTTTCCCGCGCGGCCGGGGGACCGTCGCCTCGGGCGGGGCCCCGGCGCGCCGTGTGCTGAGAATGATTCTCATTAGCATTATGGGGGCGGGCCGGGGGAGTGTCAATGCCCGCGCGCGGCGGTCCGGACCCGCCGCGGACTGCGCCCGCCGCGGTCCGGACCCGCGGCGCCCCGGCCGCATTGTGCCCGGCGGGGGCGTTTGCTACCATCGAGGATGTCGCGACGAGGAGCTTTCCGGCTGCACGATGCGTACCGATAACGCCGATAATAGAGATGATGTACGTCCGGAGGCCGGCGGCGGCGGTGCGCGGGGGGATCCGGCGTGCTCGCGGGAGAAATCATGACGCGCGTCTCGGCGGGGAGTGCATGGGCGGCGCTGTGCGTCGCGGCGTGTGCGGGCGGGTGCGGGGTGCTCGTGCCGCGCGGCCTCGCCGATACTCCGCCCGTGCCGGAGCGCGCGGGCGTCGAAATCGCGCTCGAACCATCGAGTGCGCCGGCGCGGCCGAACGCTCCCGCGCCTCCCCATGTCCCCTCGCCCGACACGCCGCTTGCGCTCGGCACGGTCGTCGGCATCGCGCTCGAACGCAATCCCTCGACGCGCGCCTCGTATCTCCAGGCGCGGTCGGCGGCGGCATCGCTGGGCATCGCGCGCGCGGCGTTCTATCCGCATCTGGACGCGCTGGCGGGTGCGGAACGGGGGCGGGCGTCCACATCGCAGCGCCGGGGCGATTCGGAGACCGCCCTCAGCGCGGGACTCGGCCTGCGCTGGCTCCTCCTCGACCTGGGCGGCCGCGCCGCCGACACGGAGGAGGCGCGCCTGGGGCTCATCGCCGCCGACTACAGCCACAACGCGACCGTGCGAGGCGTGGCGCTCGAGGTCCAGCAGGCGTACTTCTATTACTGCAACGCGAAGGCGCAGCGCGAGGCCGCGAAGGCCACGGTCGCGCAGGCGCAGACGGCGCTGGATGCCGCCGATCTCAGGCACAACGCCGGCGTCGCCACGATCGCCGAGGTGCTGCAGGCCAAGACGGCGCTCTCGCAGGCGAAGCTCGACCTGGAGCGCATCGAGGGCGAGGTGATGGTCGTGCGCGGCGCGCTCGCGACATCGATGGGCTTGCCCGCCGACACGCCGTACGACGTGAGCGGGCTGCCTCCCGAGGTTCCGCTCGAACGGTCCCTCGCCGCGGTCGATGCGTTCATCGACACCGCGAAAACGTGGCGGCCGGATCTTGCCGCCGCGCGCACGCTCGTCGAGAGCGCCGCGCAGCGCGTCCGGTCCGCGCGCGCGCGGGCTGCCGAGCGTATCGCTGTTCGCCGATGCCGCCCGGACGTACTACGGCCCCGGCGCGGAGTACGCGCACGGCGACGCCTGGTCGGCGCGCGCGCTCCTCTCCGTGCCGCTCTTCACGGGGTTCAGGACCGACTACGAGATCGAGAAGGCCCTGGAGGAGACCGAGCTCGCCGCCGCGCGCGCCGAGACGTTGGAGCAGCAGGTCGTGCTCCAGGTGTGGACGAGCTACTACGGCCTCAGGACCGCGGCCGAGATCGTCAAGGCCAGCGGCGATGTGCTCGCGAGCGCCGAGCAGGCCGAACGCGTGGCGCTCGGCCGCTACAAGGAGGGCGTCGGCACCCTCATCGACCTCCTCGTGAATCAATCGGTGCTCGCGACCGCGCGTGCGCAGGAGATCAGGGCGCGCGCGGGCTGGTGCATCGCCGTGGCGCAGCTCACCCACGACGCGGGGCTCGTCGTGCCGGTCGACTGGCATCGGATATCCCTTGAACCGAAGAGGCAATCGTGATCATCCAACGAGCGATCAGATCCGCGGCGGCGTGCGCCGCGCTCGCATGCCTTGCGGCCGGCTGTCGCGACGGGAGCGACTCGCGCACGGCCCGCCCGGCGCCGCGCGTGCGGGTGCTGGCCGCCGAGGCCGTCGCGAAGACCATGCCCGTGAGGTTGCGCACGATCGGCCACGTCGAGCCGATCCAGACCGTCGCCGTGCGGCCGCGCGTCGGCGGCGAGCTCACCAAGGTGTGGTTCCAGGAGGGACAGAACGTCAAGGCCGGCGACACGCTCTTCACGATCGATCCGCGGCCTTACGAGGCGGCGCTTGCGCAGGCCAGGGCCGAGCTCGCCAAGGATCAGGCGCTGCTCCGCAAGGCGCAGGCCGATGTCGCGCGCTACGCCGAGCTCGTCAAGAAGGACTTCGTCACGAAGGAGCAGTACGACCTCATCGTCGCCAACGCCGAATCGCTGCAGGCCGGCGTTGCGGCCGACGAGGCGCACATCGAGCGGGCGCGATTGGACAAGGAGTTCTGCACGATCACGGCGCCGATTGCGGGCCGCACGGGCGACCTCAAGGTCAAGGCCGGCAACCTCGTCACGGCGGGCGACACGAACCCGCTCGTCGTCGTGAACCAGATATTGCCGATCTACGTCGTGTTCACCGCGACGGCGGAGTTCCTGCCCGAGTTCGTCAACCGGCCGGCGGGGAGCATCAAGGTCCTCGCGCAGCCGCCCGACGACGGCGCGGGGCCGTACGAGGGGATCCTCACCTTCATGGACAACGCGATCGACCGGGGATCGAGCACCGTGATGCTCAAGGCCACGTTCCCGAACGAGCGCGAAACGCTCTGGCCCGGGCTCTTCGTCGATGTGACGGCCGTGCTGCGCGAGGAACCCGATCGAGTCGTGGTGCCCTCGACCGCCGTGCAGACCGGGCAGGAGGGCCAGTTCGTGTTCGTGATCGAGGACGATGCCACGGTCGAGGTCAGACCCGTCACGATCGCGCGCATGGTGGGGCAGGAGTCCGTGATCGACGGCGGCCTGGCGGCGGGCGAACGCGTGGTGAGCGATGCGGAGTTCCGGCGTCTGATTCCCGGAAGCCCGATCGAGATCACGACGGGGCTCGCGCCCGCGAGTTCGCCTGCGGGCGGCAAGGGACCGTAGGGAATGAACATCTGCGCGCTGTTCATCCGCCGGCAGGTCATGACGACGCTCGTGATGGCCGCCATCCTGCTGTTCGGCGCCATGGCCTACCATCGGCTCCCCGTGAGCGATCTCCCCACGGTGGATTTCCCGACGATCTCGGTCTCCGCCTCGCTGCCGGGCGCGAATCCCGAGACCATGGCCTCGTCGGTCGCGCAGCCGCTCGAGAAGGAGTTCAGCACCATCGCGGGCGTCGACAACATGACGTCGTCGAGCGTGCTCGGCAGCGCGAGCGTCACGCTGCAGTTCGCGCTCGAGCGCGATATCGATGCCGCCGCGCAGGATGTCCAGGCCGCCATCGCGCGCGCCGGCCGGAATCTGCCGCGCGACATGCCGTCGCCGCCGAGCTACCGGAAGGTCAACCCCGCCGATTCGCCGATTCTGTTCGTTGCGCTCACATCGCCCACGCTGCCCCTGTACGACCTCAACGAGTACGCCGAGACGACGATCGCGCAGCGCATCTCGACGGTGCTCGGCGTCGCGCAGGTGCAGGTCTACGGCGGGCAGAAGTACGCGGTGCGCGTGCAGCTCGACCCGCGCGAGCTGGCGACGCGCGGCATCGGCATCGACGAGGTGCAGCGCGCCGTGCAGGATGCCAACGTCAACCTGCCGACGGGCGTCCTGCTCGGGCCCGAGCGCGCGTACACCGTGCAGGCCAGCGGCCAGCTCACGACCGCCGATGCGTATCGTCCCATCATCGTTACCTATCGCGGCGGCAAGCCCGTGCGCCTGGCGGAGCTCGGCAGGGTCTCCGACAGCGTGGAGAACAACAGGGTGGCGGCGTGGTTCATCGACCAGCGCGGCATCGTGCTCGCCATCCAGCGCCAGCCGGGCACCAACACGGTCGAGGTCGCGCGGCGCGTCAAGGAGCTGCTGGCCGTCTTCCGGGAGCAGCTTCCGGCCTCGGTCACGCTGGACGTCCTCTTCGACCGTTCGCAGTCGATTCAGGAATCGGTGCGCGACGTCAAGACGACGCTGCTCGTGACGCTCGTGCTGGTGGTCCTCGTCATCTTCCTCTTCATCCGCAACCTGTCGGCGACGCTGATTCCGTCGCTGGCGATGCCGATGTCCATCGTCGGCACCTTCACGGCGATGCACCTGCTCGGCTACTCGGTCGACAATCTCTCGCTGATGGCGCTCACGCTCTCGGTCGGGTTCGTCGTCGACGATGCGATCGTCATGCTCGAGAACATCGTCCGCCACATGGAGATGGGCACACCGCGGCTCCAGGCGGCGCTCGACGGCTCCAGGGAGATCGGCTTCACGATCGTGTCGATGACGATCTCGCTGGCGGCCGTGTTCATTCCCGTGCTCTTCATGGGCGGCATCATCGGGCGCCTGTTCCGCGAGTTCGCGGTGGTGGTCGGCATTGCGGTCCTGATCTCGGGTTTCGTCTCGCTGACGCTGACGCCGATGCTCGGAAGCCGTTTTCTGCGGCCCGCGCACGCGCGCGGCCATCGCGCGCTCTACAACTTCTTCGAGCGCTTCTTCACGGGCATGCGCGATGTGTACGCCGTGGGGCTCAGGTGGTCGCTTGCGCACCGCCGGCTGATGATGGTGCTCATGCTCGTCCTCACGGCGCTCACGGTCGTGCTGTTCGGCATCGTGCCCAAGGGGTTCGTCCCGTCGCAGGACATCGGGCAGCTCTTCGGCCAGACCGAGGGCGCCGAGGGCATCTCCTTCGAGTCAATGGTCGAGCACCAGAAGGCCGTCGCCGGCGTGATCAAGTCCGATCCGGGCGTCGATGCGTTCATGTCATCGGCGGGCGGCCGCGGCGGTGCGGGCGCCTCCAACACCGGCAACCTCTTCATCCGGCTGAAGCCGCGCGAGGAGCGTGATGCCACCGCCGACGAGATCGTCGAGCGACTGCGCCCCCGGCTCGCGCAGATCCCCGGCATTCGCGCCTTCATTCAGAGCCCTCCGGCCCTCCAGATCGGCGGGCGCATGAGCCGCAGCCTGTATCAGGTGACGCTCTACGGACTGGACACCGAGGATCTGTACCGCAAGGCGCCGGAGCTCGAGAAACGCCTGAGCGCGCTTCCCGAGCTCACGGATGTTTCGACCGACCTCCTGCTCAGGAACCCCGAGCTCAGGGTCTCGATCAACCGCGACAAGGCCGCATCGCTCGGGGTCAATGCGCAGCAGATCGAGGACGCCCTCTACACCGCGTACGGCCAGCGGCAGATCTCGACGATCTACGCGCCCGAGGATCAGTACCGGGTGGTCATGGAGCTGGCGCCCGAGTACCAGCGCGAGGTGCACGACCTGCGCCTGCTCTACATCCGCTCCGGGGCGGGCGAGCTCGTGCCGCTCGATTCGCTCGTCACGTTCGGGCCCGGGGTCGGGCCCGTGAGCGTCAATCACACGGGGCAGGTGCCGTCGGTCACGCTGTCGTTCAATCTCGCCCCCGGCGTCGCGCTCAGCCAGGCGACGGAGGCGGTCAAGAGGGCCGCCGCCGAGATTCTCCCCGAGACGATCACGATGTCGTTCCAGGGCACCGCGGAGGCGTTCGAGACGGCGCAGCGGGGGCTCGGCATGCTGCTCCTGCTCGCGATCGCCGTCATCTACATGGTGCTCGGGATTCTGTACGAGAGCTTCGCGCACCCGCTGACGATCCTCTCGGCCCTGCCGCTCGCGGGCGCGGGGGCGATCGGGACGCTGCTGCTCTTCGGGAAGGACCTCAACATCTACTCGTTCGTCGGCGTGATCATGCTCGTCGGCCTGGTCAAGAAGAACGGCATCATCATGATCGACTTCGCGATCGAGGCCCAGCGCAAGGAAGGCAAGACCCCGGCCGACGCGATCGTCGAGGCCTGTCTGGTGCGCTTCCGGCCGATCATGATGACGACCATGGCTGCGCTCTTCGGCACGCTCCCGATCGCGCTCGGCATCGGCGCCGGCGCCGAAGCGCGCCAGCCGCTCGGCCTGGCGGTGGTGGGGGGCCTGGTCGTGTCCCAGTCGCTGACGCTGTTCGTGACGCCCGTCGTCTACATCTACATGGAGAAGCTCACCGCGTTCCTGCGGCGCTCGAAGGCTGCCGGGGCGGCCGGAGCGTAGGACGCCGGCGGGCGCGGGCGCCGGCCGCGGCCCTGTCCGCG
>JBFZCA010000070.1:0-4552 GCA_041308205.1 Planctomycetota bacterium
GTGTTCCTCGGATCGCGCGAGGCGCCGCCGCTACTGGGGCTTCTTCGCCTCTTCGCCGCGGCCGCTCATGCCGCGCACGCGGGCCTGGATCTCGGCGGCGTCGATGATGCCGTCCTTGTTGGCGTCCATGTTCGTGAACCGCTCCTCGGGGCCGGTCCACTCGTCCTTGGCGATCTTGCCGTCGCCGTTCCTGTCCATGGTCCGGAGCAGCCGTTCGCCGACTGCGCCGCGGCCCTTCAACGCCTCGGCGGCCTTGCCCGGCTCCGCCTTGGGCGTTTCGGTCGCCTTGGGCGCCTCGCCGCGCCTGCCGGCCTGGCGGCCGAGCAGTTCCAGGAGCGAGATCGCGCCGTCGCCGTTCTTGTCGAGCGTGCCGAACTCCTCGGCGCGGCGGCCGGCCATCTCCTTCTCGCGCTGCTCGCGTGCCTTGGCGAGCTCGGCCTTGGTGACCTTGCCGTCCTGGTTCTCATCGGAGCGGCTCAGCATCTGCCAGGCGTTGCCCGCCTCGGCCTCGGTGATCTCGCCGTTCTTGTCGGCATCGAGGCGCTCGAGCATGCTCTCGGGGCTGAATCGGTTCTGCGCGCCGGGTATCGAAGCGAACGAGAACGACGTGAACTCGTCCTTGGTCACCTTGCCGTCCCGGTCCTTGTCGCATGCGTAGAACTCGCTGCGGGCGGACACGCTGCGCGCGTACTCTCTGACGGAGAGCTGGCCGTCGCCGTCCGCGTCGAGCGCCTTGAACTCCTCCTGGACCGCCGGCATGTTCTGCAGGCCGAAGCCGGCGAAGCCTCCGCGCGCGCCCTCGCCGCGCCCCTTGCCCTCTTCGGCGCCGGCCGCCGCGGGCGCCCACACAACCAGCAGCGTGAACGCCGCGCCGAGCAACAACATCTTGCGCATGTGGAAGTCTCCTGTCGCGGCGTGCCTCGAGCCCCTGGAACGGCGCTCGCGCCCCCGGTCGCGCGCCGCAGCGCGGCGGGGGGCCGATCGGACGGATTCCGCCTCGTCGGCAGCTTGCGTGAAAACACGCCGGCCACTCCACGCGGCCGCAGCCGTGTTTCCTCGTGAAACCCCGGGCGCGCGGCAAGGTGGCGCTGTTCCCCGGCCCGCCCGCGAGGGCCTGCATCGCGCTCAGCGAACCCCGTCGGAGAAGGCGCGGCCGCGGTCAGAGCCCTACCCGGCGCGCCGCCCGGTTCAGGAACGGCACGAAGGCCTGCGCGGTCTTCGAGTTGCCCTCGCAGCTCGGGTGGCTGTCCCCGCCGCCGCCCGTCGGGTACTCCGCGTAGTCGGATTTCCCCTCGGCGGTGAGGATGTCGTAATAGTCGAAGACGACGACGTTCCTGCCGGGGTAGTCCTTGAGCCACCCCTCGGGCGTCGCGAGCCAGTTGTTGAACTCGCGCGCCAGGGGGCCGCTCGCCGAGGGATCGTTCCGCGGCCGCTTGAGAACGACCCGCGCAAGGGCCTTCCAGAGCGGTTCGGGCGGGAGCTTCCCGGCGAGGGGCGGCGCGGTCACGCAGACGAACAGGACGCCGGGGTGCTTCGCGAGCTCGGGCAGCAGGGCCGCGTACGCAGCCTTCGCGTTCCAGACCGTGAGCTCGGGCCCGGCCGGGTTCCCGGGCGGCGTCCCGCGCCCCGTGAAGTTGCTGTTCGGAAAGCAGGACTTGAAGGCGACGATGTCGTTGCGCTGCCCGGCCGCATAGGCCGTGTCCTGCCGATCGCAGGCGAGGATCTTCTCCATCATGCCGCCGAGCTTCGGCGGCCAGTCGAAGATATCGGTCCTGTCGCCGATCTCGCTCCCGTAGGAAGCCTCGTGGACCTCGTAGCCCTGGCTGACGAGCAGGCCGCGGAGCCCGCCGCCGTTCGGGTGCGTCGCGTAGATGCAGTCCTCGCCGGCGCGCTCGCCGGGGTCGGCGAGAAGCTGCCCGCCGCAGGAGTGATGGATGAAGAGGAGGCGGAGCCCCGCCCCGGGAGCCTCCGGCGGAAACGCGGAAAGATCGATCGACGGGACTCTGGGGACCGAGCCGCCTGGGGTCATCGTGCCGCCTCCCACTGGAATCATCATGACCGCCCCGAGCGTCGCGAGCGCGATGCCGAGGCCGAGGAGCTTTCTCATGAACGTGCCGTTCCTCTCGCGCGCCGGAGCGATTGTAGAACCGGGGCGCCGGGCCGGCAACACGGCGCGCGCCATCTTGCAACCATGCCGCGCGGGTGTATACTGCGGTTCAGGCGCATTCAGGAGCGCCGGGGCCGACGAGCGGCGTATTGATACGGGACGGCGTGTGCGCATTCGCGTGCGCACGCGGCGCCGGCCGGCGAAGGCGCTGCGCCGCGCGCCCGGCGCGGCCGGAGAGGAGGCGGAGTGGGTTTCAGCTTCATTCATGCCGCCGATATGCATCTCGACACTCCCTTTGAAGGGATTGCGCGCGTGTCGCCCGAGGTCGCGACCCGGCTTCGCGATGCGTCGCTCGACGCCTTCGACGGCCTGGTCGACTGCGCGATCCGCATCGATGCGGCGTTTGTGCTCCTCGCGGGCGACAACTACGACGGGTCCGTGCGCGGCGTGCGCGCGCAGCTCCGCATGCTGCGCGGCCTCGAACGCCTGAGCGCGCGCGGGATCAAGGCCTTCATCGTCAACGGCAACCACGATCCGCCGGAGGGCTGGTCGGCCGTCAAGTCCTGGCCCGAGGGCGTCACGGTGTTCGGCCACGAGGAGGTCGCGTCCGTGGCGGTCGAGCGCGAGGGCGTTCAGCTCGCCACCGTGCACGGCATCAGCTTCTCGCAGCGCACCTCCGGCGAGAACCTTGCCGCGCGCTTCACGCGCACCTCGGCGCCGGGGTTCCACGTGGGGATGCTCCATTGCTCCGCGGGCGCGAACACCGAGCACGAGAGCTGCTGCCCGACCACCGTGCGCGACCTTCAGGGCGCCGGCATGAACTACTGGGCGCTCGGGCACGTTCACAAGCGCGAGTTCCTGTGCGAGGGCGGCCCCTGGATCGTCTACCCGGGCAACCTCCAGGGCCGGAGCCCCAAGCCGAGCGAGTGCGGCGCCAAGGGCGCCGTCGTCGTGGAGGTCGACGGCAGCCAGGTCGTGCGGGTCGAGTTCGCGCCGCTCGATCGCGTCAGGTTCGTCGTGCCGTCGGTCGATGTGAGCACGCTCGCGGATCTCCCGTCGTTGCGCCGCATGCTCGTCCAGCGCCTCGAGCAGCTCCGCAAGGAGCACGAGGGCCGGGGGCTGCTCGTGCGGGCCGTGCTGCGGGGCCGCGGCGGGGTCCACCGCGATCTCATCCGCCTCGGCGCGGTGGAGGCCCTGTGCGAGGACCTGCGCGGCGAGTGCAGGGGCATGGATCCGTTCGTGTGGTGGGAGTCGATCCAGGACGCGACGCGGCCGCGCATCGACCTCGAGCAGGTCCGGATGCGCGGCGACTTTCTCTCGGAGCTCGTGAAGGTCGCCGAGCGCATCGGCGCCGACGACGCGGAGCGCGCATCCTTCATCCAGGATGTCTGCGCGAACCTGCCCGCTGCCCGGCTCCAGGGGAGGATCCCCGAGCTCGACGGCGGCGCCGAGGCCGAGGAGCTCGAGCGCGCCGTGATGCTCGCCCTCGAGCTGCTTGAGGAGGAATCGGACTCGTGAGACTCAGCGGCTGGTACATCGACGGCTACGGCATCTTCCACGACTACGAGATGCGCGACCTGCGCGACGGGCTCACGATCTTCCTCGGCCCGAACGAGGCCGGGAAGAGCACGCTGCTCAACTTCGTGAGCGGCGTCCTGTTCGGCTTCCCGCAGCGCCGCGGCCAGGGGCCGCTGTACCCGCCCCTGCACGGCGGGCGCCACGGCGGCCGGCTCTTCCTGGAGTGTCCCGACGGCGAAGCGGTCGTCGTCGCGCGCGAGACGGGCGACCGCAAGATGCTGCGCATCACGCTGCCCGGCGGCGAAGAAGGGACGGAGGACGACCTGCGGCGCTTCGTCGGCTACGTCGACGCGGCGCTGTACCGCACGATCTTCGCGTTCGACCTGCACGACCTGCACTCGTTCGAGACGCTCAAGGCCGAAGGCATCCGGGACCGCATCTTCTCGGCGGGCATCGCGGGAGCGGGCGCGTCGGCGCGCCAGGTGATCGAGGCGCTCAAGGAGCGGCAGGCGGCCTTGCTGCGGCCGCGCGCTCGGGCGCTCATCACGGAGCTCCTGGATGCGGTGATCGAGACGCAGGAGAAGGCGGCCGCCGCGCGCGCGGCGGCGTCCGAGTATCCCGTGCTCGCCGCCCGGGAGGACGCGGCCGCCGTGGAGATCGCCGGCCTGGCCAAGGCCCGCGAGGAGGCCGAGGAGATGCGGCGCGGGGCGCAGGCGCTCGTCGATCTGTGGCCGCTGTGGCGGGAGCGCGCCGAGGCCGAGGCCGAGCTCGATCGCCTGGAGCCCGTCGAGCATTTCCCCGACGATGCCGCCGCGCGGATGGCCGCGGTGCGCGCGGAGGTTCGGAGCGCGGTCGAGCGGCGCGAGAAGCTCGTCGCCGAGCGCAGCGCCAAGGAGGCGCGCGTGCGCGAGCTCGAGAGCCGGCGCA
>JBFZCA010000071.1:0-3340 GCA_041308205.1 Planctomycetota bacterium
AGCCCGAGATGAGCAGGCTCTTCTCTCCGCTCGCGGCCTGGATGTCCGATATCGTCGAATCAACCGAGGGATCGTTGTTCCAGGTCGTCCATTCGTCCTGCCCCATGATCAGGGAATCGACCTCATAGGCCTCGAAATCGTCCGACCAGTAGGCCGCGCCGACGGCCGGCGACGCGATCATCGCCGCGACTGCAACGAACAAGACAGATAGCTTCCCTTTCATAGACGGATCTCCTTTCGTCTGAGGTTCCAAACGCCGCTCGTACGCCTTTCGTGCGGCTCCCGCCACGACCAAGATCTATCGTACCGCGCGCCGCGTGCGGAATCAATACGACTCCGCGTGCGCGGGGCCGTTTCGCGGACCCGCCGTCCTGGTATAATGGCGCCCCGTGAGCACCGAACAGAGCCCCGAGCACGAGCAGGAATGGACCGTGGGGCGGATCCTCCGCTGGTGCGAGGATTATTTCCGCGGCAAGGGGGCGAGCGTGCCGCGCCTCGATGCCGAGCTCCTGCTGGCCCGGGTTCTGGGCTGCACGCGCCTGCGGCTGTACGTCGACTGGAAGAAGATGCTCGAGAAACCCGAGTTGGCGGCGTTGCGGGCGCTGGTCGCGCGCCGCGCCGCGCACGAACCCACGGCGTACATCCTCGGGGAGCGGGAGTTCTGGTCGCTGCGGTTCAAGGTGACGCCGGCCGTGCTCGTGCCCCGGCAGGAGACCGAGCACGTGGTCGAGGCCGTGCTGGAGCAGGTGGCTCGCCTGGGCCTGGGCTCCCCGCGCATTGCCGACATCGGGACCGGCTCGGGAAATATTGCCTGCGCTCTTGCAAAGTCGCTTCCCACAAGTACAATCTGGGCCGGCGATGTCTCTCAGGCAGCCCTCGCGGTGGCGGAGGAGAACGCGCGGTCGTTAGGGTTTGTCGAGCGCATCCGTTTCGTCTGCGGGGACATGCTCGCGCCCCTTGCGGACGGCGGACCTTTTGATGTGCTCGTCAGCAACCCGCCGTACGTCACGCCCGAGGAGTGGGATTCGCTGCCTGAGGAGGTGAAGAAATACGAGCCGGAGATCGCCTTGCGCGGCGCGGGGCCGGATGGCCTGGGAGCTGTGGAGCGGCTCCTGGTCGAGGGCCTGCAGGTCCTGGCGCGGCCGGGCGTGGTCGTGAGCGAGATCGGTTGGCGCCAGTCCGATGGCGCGCGTGCGCTGGCCGCGCGCGCGGGCTATCGCGATGCGACGGTGAAGAAGGATCTCGCGGGGCGGCCGCGCGTGGTCGTTGCGGTCAGGGAACCGTCCTCGTGACGCGGTGCGTTCGCCGGCCGTATGAAGAGAAAGGCGAAGAACGTGCTTGAGAAGTTCTTTGTCCACGGCGGCACTCCGCTTGTCGGGACCGTGAGGGTCAACGGCTCGAAGAACGCGGCGCTCCCGATCCTGTACTCCGTCCTTCTCACGCGGGGCAAGTCCGTCATCCACAACGTGCCGCCGCTGTGCGACGTGACGAGCACACTGGAGCTGCTGAAGGGGCTGGGGGTCAACTCCGAGCGCCGGGCCGATGGAGCCCTGGAGCTGGAGGTCCTCACGGAAGACGGCTTCGAGGCGCCGTACGAGCTCGTGCGCAAGATGCGGGCCTCGATCTACGCCCTGGGGCCGTTGCTTGCGAGGCGGGGCCGGGCGCGCGTGTCGCGTCCGGGCGGGTGCAACATCGGAGTGCGGCCCATCGACCTGCACCTGAAGGGCATGCTCGCGCTCGGCGCGCACATCGCCAACGAGCAGGGGTACGTGCTCGCGGAGGCGCCGTATCTCACGGGCCGGCGCATCTACCTGGGCGGCCCGAACGGGTCGACCGTGTCCGGCACGGCCAACGTCATGATGGCCGCCGCGCTGGCCCGCGGCGTCACGGTGATCGACCATGCCGCCTGCGAGCCCGAGATCGTCGACCTGGCCAACTACCTGAACGCGTGCGGAGCGAGCATTGCCGGCGCGGGGACGCCCGTCGTCACGATCGAGGGCGTGACCGAGCTGCACGGCAGCGAGTACCGCGTCATGCCCGACCGCATCGAGGCGGGCACGTTCATGATCGGCGCCGCGCTGACCGCGGGCGATGTGCGCGTCGAGGGCGCGTCCCTCGTCCATCTGGCGGCGCTCATCGATGCGCTCGATGCCGCGGGCGTGTGTCTCGAGGTCGAGGATGATGCCGTGCACGTGACGAGCGATGGGGACTTCCGCCCCGTCGATGTCACGGCGCTGCCGTATCCGGGCTTTCCGACCGACCTGCAGAGCCAGATCACGGTGCTGCTCTCGCTCGCGAAGGGCATCAGCGTCGTCACCGAGAAGATCTACCCGGACCGCTTCATTCACGTGGCCGAGCTCAATCGCCTGGGCGCCAACATCCGCAAGGAAGGCAACCTGGCCATCATCCACGGCGTGGAGCGCCTGTCGGGCGCGCCCGTGATGGCCTCGGACCTGCGCGCGAGCGCGTGCCTGGTCCTGGCGGGGCTCGTGGCGGACGGGGTGACCGAGGTCAACCGCATCTACCACATCGACCGCGGCTACCACCGCATCGAGGAGAGCCTGAAGGAGCTCGGGGCGGTCATCGACCGCGTGCCCGCCGATGCGGACTCGGCGTTGCTGTCGCTGTCGCCCGCAGCCTCGCCGGCGCTGCGCGAGAAGCTGGTCGAGTACCTGCGGAACGCGACGTCGTTCTGACGAGGCGGAAGGACGCGGGCCGCCGCCGCGATGGCGCGGGCCGCGGGGCCGGCCTTTTGCAGGCGCCCGCCCGAGCGGGTACAATCGTGGCTCCGTGCGGCGGCGGCGCGGGCCGCCGCCGCTCCCTCGTCTTCCTGGTGAACGCATGTTTGAAGCCATAAGCAAACGTTTTGCGCAGATCGCCGGCCGCGTCTGGCAGCGCCCGAAGATCACCGCGGCCAGCATCGATGCGGCGCTCGGCGAGATCCGCACCGCGCTGCTGAGCGCCGACGTGGCCATCGCCGTCGTCACCGACTTCCTGGCGAGGATCAAGGAGGAAGCGCTCGGGATTCAGGTCACCAAGGGCGTGACGTCGGGCCAGGAATTCGTCTACATCGTCTACCGGAAGCTGGTGGAGCTCATGGGCGGCGGCCCGCCCGAGCCGGGGCAGGCGCCGGCGGTCATCGTGCAGCGCGCCGAGCGCCCGCCGACGGTCATCGTCATGGCGGGCCTGCAGGGAAGCGGCAAGACGACGACGTGCGGCAAGCTCGCCCGGTACCTGCGGGACAAGGACGGACGCACGCCGCTTCTGGTCGCCGCGGACATCCACCGGCCCGCGGCCATCGACCAGTTGCAGGTGATCGGCGACCAGCTCGAGATCGGAA
>JBFZCA010000072.1:0-15528 GCA_041308205.1 Planctomycetota bacterium
ATAGCGGCGGGGCGGGGGCGATGCAACAGGTTCCCGAGTCCTCTGACGCTGAAGAATCAGGATTCTTCGTCGCCGAGTCCCATCGCCTCCGCGCGTCCCCGCCCTTGCCGCTCCGGGCGACTCTTGGTAAAGTTACCTGACTCCGCGCCGCGTGCCGCCGGCGCCGCGCGCGCGGGGGAACGTGGGAGGCCGAGCAGGCCGGGGCCCCGCACTCGAATCCGCGATGCCGCGCGCCCCGGTCTTCACGATCGCGCAACGCAGGAGGAAACGTGTCCTTCACGATGGTAGTTCTGGTCAAACAGGTGCCGAACTGGTCGAACATCACCGGCGAGGCGATGAACGCGGACGGCACGGTGAACCGCAACGCGCTGCCCGCGGTGTTCAACCCGGACGATCTCCTGGCCCTGGAGCTCGCCCTTGACCTCAAGGACCGCGCGGGCGGCCAGGTGACGGTCCTGACCATGGGACCGCCGCGCGCGGCGGACATTCTCAGGGACGCGCTCTGCCGCGGCGCCGACCGCGCGATCCTGCTGAGCGACCGCCGGTTCGCGGCATCGGACACGCTCGCCACGTCCTACGCCCTCGCCCAGACCATCATCACGCGGCTCTCGCCGTTCGACCTGGTGATCTGCGGCCGGCAGGCGATCGACGGGGACACGGCGCAGGTCGGGCCGCAGGTGGCCGAGAAGCTCAGGCTCCCGCAGGTCTCGTACGTCGAGCGCGTGCTTGAGTGCCGCGACGATTGCCTCGTCATCCGCAGGAACCTCGGGCGCGCGCACGAGGTCGTCGAGGCCGAGACCCCGCTCCTCCTCACGGTCGTGGGCGGCGGGAGCACGGCCAGGTGGCCGAACGCGCGCCTGCTCCTCAAATACCGCCGCGCGTGCTCGGCCTTCGAGATCGAGAAGGCCGCGCAGGCCCGGGGCACGCCCGCGGGCGAGCTCAAGAACGAGCTGGCCGGCCGCGGGCTCATGATCGACACCTGGGGCGTCGACGACATCTGCGCGGACCTCAACCGCACGGGCCTGACGGGCTCGCCCACCAAGGTCAAGAAGATCATGAACGTCGTCCTCAAGGGCAAGGACCTCAAGCGCTTCGCGCCCGATGACGCCGGCGTCAAGGCGCTCGTCGACGAGCTCGTCGCGGAGAGAACCTTCGGGTAAGGAACGGACATGGCGCCACACGGTGAAGTCTGGGTTTTTGCGGAGGTCGAGGAAGGCCGCATCGCGGACGTCTCGATCGAGCTTCTGGGCAAGGGCCGCGAGCTTGCGGACACGCTCGGCGTGCGCCTGGGCGCGATGCTGCTCGGCAAGGGCGTGCGGCCGCTCGCCGCCGCCCTGCACGCGCACGGCGCCGACGTCGTCTATCTGGCGGACGCCGGCGCGCTGGCCATGTACAGGACGATGCCCTACGCGCGCTGGATCATCGACCTGGTCGCGCAGAAGAAGCCCGAGATCGTGCTCTACGGCGCGACGCCCACGGGCCGGGACCTCGCGCCCCGCGTGGCATCGGCTCTCAAGGTGGGGCTCACCGCGGACTGCACGGATCTGCAGATCGGCGAGTACGAGTCCGGCGGGCGCCTCTTCGCGCAGAAGCTCCTCCAGGTCCGCCCCGCCTTCGGCGGCAACGTGATCGCGACGATCGTGAGCCCCGAGGTCGTGCCGCAGATGGCGACGGTCAGGGAAGGCGTCATGCACGTTCCCGCGGTCGTCGAGGGCCGCGCCGGCGAGCTGTGCGAGATCGCGTTCTCGCCGGCGCCCGAGGATGCGCTCGTGCGCGTGCTCGAGCACCACGCGCAGGAGCGCCGCGTGAACCTGCGCGGCGCCCCGATCATCGTCGCGGGCGGCTACGGCATGGGCTCGGCCGAGAATTTCAGGCTGCTCCACGAGCTTGCCGCGGCGCTCAACGCCGCGGTGGGCGCCTCGCGCGCGGCGGTCGATGCGGGCTTCATTCACCACGACCACCAGGTCGGCCAGACCGGCACGACCGTGCGGCCGAAGCTGTACATCGCCTGCGGCATCTCGGGCGCGGTCCAGCACCGCGCCGGCATGGAGGAGTCGCAGAAGATCATCGCCATCAACCGCGACGCCGAGGCGCCCATCTTCCAGATCGCGCACTACGGCATCGTGGGCGACGTGCTGGAGGTGATTCCCCGGCTGATCAAGGCCCTGAAGGGCGCCATGTAGGAGGCAGCGTGGACAACTTCTTCAGCGACAACCCGGATATCCTGTGGCACTTCGAGCACCTGGAGCTCGACGAGATCATCGCGAACGCCGAGGATGATTTCGCGCAGGCCGCCCGGTTCGACGACGCCCCGACCGGCGCCGCCGATGCGCGCGAGGGCTACCGCGCCGTCCTCGACATGCTGGGCGCCATCGCCGCCCAGGAGATCGCGCCCCTGGCCGCCGAGGTCGACCTCGAGGGCGCTCGGTTCGAGAACGGCACGGTCGCGTACGCGCGCGGCACGCAGCGGGCCCTCGACATCCTCTCGCGCACGAGCCTCATGGGCTTCACGCTGCCGCGGGAGTACGGCGGCCTCAACATGCCGGGCGTGCTCTACACCGTGGCGACCGAGATCGTGTCGCAGGCCGACGCGAGCCTCATGAACCTCTTCGGACTGCAGGACATCGCCGAGACGATCCGCGAGTACGCGAGCGATGCGCAGAAGGCCAGGTACCTGCCGAAGTTCGCATCCGGCGCGGTCACGGGCGCCATGATCCTGACCGAGCCGGACGCGGGCTCGGATCTCCAGGCCGTCAGGCTCAAGGCCGTGCCGCAGGCCGACGGCTCCTGGAAGCTGTACGGCGTCAAGCGCTTCATCACCAACGGCTGCGGCGATGTGAGCCTGGTGCTCGCCCGGACCGAGGACGGCAGCACCGACGGCCGCGGCCTCAGCATGCTCCTGTGCGAGAAGTGCCCCGAGCTCGTCGTGCGCAGGATCGAGCACAAGCTCGGCATCCACGGGTCCCCCACCTGCGAGCTCCAGTTCAACGGCGTCCCCGCCGAGATGGTCGGCCAGCGGCGCATGGGCCTCATCCGCTACGTCATGTCGCTCATGAACGGCGCCCGCGTCGCCATCGCCGCGCAGTCGATCGGCATCGCGCAGGCCGCCTACGAGGAGGCCCTCAAGTACGCCCGCGAGCGGGCGCAGTTCAAGAAGCGCATCATCGAGTTCCCGCAGGTCTACGACATGCTCGCGCGCATGAAGAGCTCCATTCAGGCCGCGCGCGCGATCACCTACGAGGCGAGCCGGCTGGTCGACCTCAGGCGCGTGTACGAGCACAGGATGGAGAAGACCCCCGGCGACGCCGTCAGGGCCACGCTCAAGGAGATCGGCGCGGCCGCGAGCGTGCTCACGCCGATCGCGAAGGCCTACGCGTCCGAGATGTGCAACCAGGTCGCCTACGATGCGATCCAGATCCACGGCGGCACGGGCTTCATGCGCGACTTCAACGTCGAGCGCCTCGCGCGCGATGCGCGCATCACGTCGATCTACGAGGGCACGACGCAGCTCCAGGTCATCGGCGCCCTGCCGGGCGTGACCGCCGGGACGCTGGGCACGCACCTCGATGCGCTCGCCTCCGGCGAGATTCCCGCGGGCCTGTCCGAGCTCGCGGCGCTGTGCGGCGAGGCCCGCGCGCACCTGGCGCGCGCGCGCAAGCACCTCAAGACCACGAACGACAAGGCGTACCTCGATTACACGGCGCGCCCGCTCGTCGACATGGCGGGCGAGGCCCTGGCCGCGCATCTCTTCCTGCGGCAGGCCGTGCGCGATGCCGATCGCACGCTCTACGCGGAGAAGTACATCCGCGACGCCATGCCGCGGATCAGGATGCGGGCCGAGATCGTGACGAGCGGCGATCGGCTGACGATCGACAAGCATGCGGAGCTGATGTAGCGCCCGACCAGGGCTCTCGGTGCGTCGCCGGCGCGACGGACCGAGATACTCACGCCGTCGGGTGCACGCCCTCGTCGCTGAGGCGGCGCAGCTCGTCCCTGATCCCCGCGGCGCGCTCGTAGTTCTCGTCGGCCACGGCCTTGGCCAGCTCCTCCTTGAGCCGGTCGGCGCGCGACGGCGGCGTCGCGTGACACACCCTGGCCATGGCGAGCGGCCCCTCGGCCGGCACGCCCTCGGGATTGAACGCGGGCTCCTGGCGCGTGAGCTGCGCGCTCAGATCGCGAAGCGCCACCAGCGAGCGGGTCTTCTCGAGCTTGAAGATCTGCGTCTTGATGGGCGGGAGCTTCTCGATCTCCTCGACCGCCTCGGCGATGACGTCGAGCGCCGCCTTGACGTTCTGCTCCTTGGCGTTCCTGACCGCCAGCGACACCGCGCGCATCCGCAGAATGTACGGGCGGTACTGCTCCATAGCATCCGACATGGCCGCGCTGCTCGCGCGCTGGGAGACGAAGTCCGCGAGATCGAGGTTGCGCGTCGTGTCGCGCACGCAGAGGTCGTACTCGCCGAGCTGGAAGAACAGCAGGTACCGGCAGTAGAAGAGCAGGCCCTCCTCGTACAGCTTCGTGAAGGCATCCTGGCTCAGCTCCCAGCACGCGCCCTCGGCCTCGGCGACGGACTGGTAGTGGGCGAGATACGACTCGCAGCCTTCCGGGCGCATGCCGTCCGGGCGGCCGTCCACCTCGTACTGCTCGATCCCCATGGGCAGACGCACCTGGAGCTTGTCGCGCCCATCGACGCCGTCGATCCGGCGGATGTGGGCGCCTTCCTTGTACGGCCAGACATTGAGAATTCGGCTTATGTCGTTGTCCATGGTCAACCAGCGGAACGTGCGGCGCGCCCGCCCACGCGGGCACTTCGATACTACCACATTGCGAAGGGATGCCCAAGGCGGCAACGGCCGGCGCCGCGCGCTCGCGCGCCCGAGCCCTCAGAGGCTGAACAGCCCGCCGTAGTATCGAAGATAGAAGCCGAGAATCGCCCACATCGCATAGCCCGCCATGAGCAGGAAGAAGAAGCCGATGATCGCCCCGTCGAGCCCCGTCCGCCCCACGTCGTGCGTTGTCCTGGCCTCCTCGGCGAGCAGGAGCAGCACCTCGGGAAGCGAGCCCGCGGCCTCCGCCGTCGCGATGCGCGACACGGCCTGCGCCGAGAGGTACGGCACGCTCATGAGCGTCTCGCCGAAGGGCTCGCCCCGCATGACCGCCGCCGCGACGGGTTCGAGCGCCGCCCTGAGCGCGCGGTTGCTCACACGCGCGGCGGTGAATCCGAGTGCTTCCCTGAGCCCGATGCCCGCCTCGAGCATCGTGCCGAGCAGCCAGAGGAACTCCGCCTCCGCCTCCCAGCGCGCGCCCCGGCCGAAGAACGGTATGCGCAGCACGAACGCATCAACGGCCAGCGCCGCGGCCGG
The DNA here is from genome assembly GCA_041308205.1 of Planctomycetota bacterium. Taxonomy (GTDB): domain Bacteria; phylum Planctomycetota; class UBA8108; order UBA8890; family UBA8898; genus UBA8898. Next base: position 5,364 of record JBFZCA010000072.1, read on the forward strand.
GCCGGCGCGCCGCATCAGGGCGGGCAGGAGGAACGGCACGGCGACCAGCGCGTAGAACGGCAGCAGCGCGAGCGCAAGCCCCGGCCAGAAACCGTGCGCCGCCTCGCCCGCGGCGCCCTGGGAGAACGACCCGACCACGGCGCAGAGGTGCGTGATGAGCACGGGGTAGGCCAAGCGCAGCGCCAGGCGCGCGAGCCGCTCGCGCCGCCGTCGCAGCCGTTCGACCAGAACGAGCAGCGCCTCGGGAAGCTTCCCGGACATCTCGCCGGCCCGTATCACGGCCTCGTCGATCGCGGGGACCGCCTGGGGACAGCGCGTCGCCGCGTCGGCGAGCGTCGCCTCGCCCGTGCCGCGCAGGCGCCGCGCGAGGCTCGCGCCCGGTCCGGGCGTCGCCGCGGCCTGCGCGAGCGCCTTGTCCACCGTGAGCCCCGACTTGAGGGTCAGGGCGACCTGCTGCCAGAGCTGCATCCGCGCAACGAGTCCGAGCATGTATCCGGCTCCCATGGTCCTACGGCACATCCTTTGTACGCGCCCGGCGCGCCGATGACAAGACTGATCGCGCCCCGGACCGGCCGCGAAGAAACGGCCACGAAGGTCGGGCGGAAGGACGATGCCACAAAGACACCAGGGACCGGCGGTAAATCACCGCGCGCTCGGAATGCCGCGGAGGCACAGAGACCAGCGCGCGGCCGGCGTACCTGGCATCCCCGGCCCGCCGCGGGTACACTCTGCACATGCGCCGGGCGGCCGCGCGCCGCCGCCCGTGAAAGGAGCCGTCATGGACTGGCACCTTCTGGTCATCGATCTGCAGGAGGGATTCGCGCCGCACATTCAAGGCTGGGACGGGGTGCTCTCCCGCTCCCTCACCATGATCGACGCCGCGCGGGAAATGCGGATTCCCATCACGGCCACGGAGCAGTACCCGGAGAAGCTCGGCGCGACCGTGCTCGAGGTCAAGGCCGCCCTCGGCGAGGCGCCGGTGTACTCGAAGCTGGCGTTCAGTTGCCTGCGCGTGCCGGACGTGCGGGCGCGCGTACGCGCGGCCGCGCCGGTCAACCTCCTGCTCCTCGGCATCGAAACCCACGTCTGCATCCTGCAGACGGCGCTGGACGCGCTCGAGCGGGCCCCCGGGTTGATCCGGCCGTACGTGCTCGTCGACGCGGTCGGCTCGCGCCGGCCGCTCGATCGCGACACGGCCCTGCGCCGACTCGAGCACGCGGGCGCGGTCCTCACGACCGTGGAGAGCGCCATCTTCGAGGCGCTGGAGGAAGCGGGGACGCCGCGATTCAGGCGCGTCCTGCCGCTCGTCAGGTGAAACGATCATGAGAGTCATCGCCGCGTGTCTGCTGCTCCTGAGCTCGTTCGGCCGCGCCGCGGCCGGGTCGCGCGAGATCGAGCTCAAGGCCGACCTTCTCCTGGCGCGCATGTGCGACGCGCTGCTCGCCTTCCAGGAGCAGCGAAGCGGCGCGCCGGATCCGGTCCGCGGCGCCATCGAATGCCGCACGACCAACCCCGTGCCGCACGGATGCCACACGCGCGCCGCCGAGGCGGTGTTCCCGTTCGCGCTCAGGTACCAGCGCACCGGGCGCTTTCTCAACGAGACGCTGCAGCTCGGAGACTGGCTCGTCGGCCGGCAGTTGCCCGAGGGATCGTGGCTGGAGACGCCCCACAGTTGGTGGGGCACGACGGCCCACGAGCTCCTCGCGCTCGCCGCGGCCATGAAGATCCTGGCGCCCGTCCTCGGGAGCGATGAGCACAAGGCGCGGCGCGAGCGATGGCTCAACGCCTGCCGGCGCGCGAGCGACTTCCTCGTGCTCAAGATCAGGCCCGACGATGTGCCGCTCAGCTACCTGCCGACGGCGGCATGCGCGCTGAAGCTCGTCGCGCAGTTTTCGCCCGGGCCCACGTGGGAGGCGCACGCCGCCGAGCTGGTCGCGCATACGCTCGGCGCCGTGACCAAGGATGGGTTGTTCGTGGAAGAGGGCCGCGAGGGCGTCGACGTGGGCATCTCCATGAGCCAGACGATCCCCGCGCTCGCGCTCTACGCCATCCTGGCCCGCGACGACCGCATCGGCGAGCGCGTGGCGCGCATCGCGTACGACCACCTCGTGTTTCTGTGGTCCGACGGCAGCGTCGATGCATCCTGGGGATCGCGCATTCAGCGCTGGACGATCTGGGGCTCGTTCGGCGCCTACGGACCGGCGGCCGGCTTCGCGCTCCTGTCGGCGCGCAACCCGGTGTTCCGCGAAGCGGCCGACCGCAGCCTCGGCATGCTCGGCGCGTGCCTCCTCGAGAACGGCCTGGCGGGGTACGGGCCTTGGGCCGCCGAGCGCGCGCAACCGCCGGCGCCGTCCGGCGCCGCGGCACGGGACGGACCCGCCGAGGACATCTGCCTCTACCCCACGGTGAACGCGCTCGTGGGCCTGGCCATAGCCCTGTACTGGGGCGATCTGACGGGGCCGACCGCGCCCCTGCCCCACGAGGTCCAGCAGACCTGTCGCCTGTTCCCGTCGGCGCGGGCGGCGGTCGTCCACACGGGCGGACTGTCGGTCTCCTTTGCATGGCCGGCGCTCGCCATCCCCGGCGTATACCAGCCGCGGGGAGGCTCGGTGACGCACCTTCTGTGCGCCGGCATCGGCACGGTGCAGTGCGCGACGCCCAGTCTCTTCGTGCGGCCCGAGTCGCTGCACCTGCCGCGCCAGCGCGGCACGGCGCCGCTCACGCCGCGCATCGAGTTCCGGAGCGTCGATCGCTGGTATTCGAACATCTTCGACGCCGGCGCGACCCTGGAGAGCTATTCGGCCAGCCCGCCGCGATTCGTGTTTCGCGGCGAGTTCTGCGACATCACGGGAAAAGGCTCCGGCACGACCTACCGTCTCACGTACGACATCGAGCGCGCCGTGCTGCGCAAGACGCTGGAGATCATCGGCCGCGGAGCGCACCCCGGGACCTGCGTGCTCGAGCCCATGGCGGTGCCGGCGGGCGCGCAGATCTTCCGGGACCTGGACGGCGTCGTCTTCAACACCCCCCGCGGAGGCTTCGAGCTGAGGCTGCTCGGGCCGCGCACCGGCATCGTCGTCGAGGTGCCGGCCGAGCCGCCGCGCGCGTACTTCCCCCTCCTGCCGGCCGTGAAGACGCTGCCGGTGCAGCTTCGTTTCCTGGAAGCGGGCGTCACGACGGCGCGCTGGGAAATCAAACGCATGGAGTGACGGGGCGCATCGTCCTCCATTCGCGCGGCTGCCTCCCGCATCCGGGGAAGAAGGAAGGACGATGCCACGAAGACACCAAGGGTCAGCGGTGAATCACCGCGCGCTCGGGCGGTCGAGGCCGCCTACTCCGGCGGGTCGCCGCAGGGATACTGGTCCTCCGTCGTGTCGTAGCCCCGCTGCGGGAAGGGCGCGAGGGGCGCCGGGCCTCCCGTGAACTGGAACGCCAGCAGGTACACGACATCCGTGAGGCTCACCGTCCCGTCATCGTTCACATCGGCGCGATCCTCGCACGCGGCGGCGGCGCCGAACAGCGACCGCAGCATCGCCACGGCATCGGAGATGTTCAGCACGCCATCGCCGTTGAACTCGCCGCGCACGAACGCGTTGGCTTCCAGGGAGTCGAGCTCGTCGCTCTCCGGGGGCCCCTCATCCGCGGGCACGTAGGCGGCATCGGCGGCCAGGACGATCTTGTCGACCAGAAGCCCGCTCTCGCGGATCCACAGCGAGAGCCAGTGCAGCCCGGGTCGCGCGACGACGACGGTCTGGGCCGCCCGCGACTGCATCTCGCCCGACCACAGCCACTCCCCCGCCTTGACCGTAAACCGCTGGGAATTCGCGCTCGGCGGCGGCGTCCCGTCAAGGCCCACGTGGAGCGAGTCCCACTGCGAGCTGTCGACGTAGGCGCGGATCCACACGCGGTACGTTCCCGGCGTGGTGAAGCTCACGAAGTACCGAAGCTCGGGCGACTTCTCGGCGAAGTTGCTGTAGAACGTGCAGCGCGTCGTGTGCTCGGCGTGCATCGACGCGCCGGCGCTCGAGCCGTCCTGAAGGATCTCGACAGCCCACCCGCAGGTCGCCGCGTCGTGATCGAGATACTCGTGGAACGACTCCGCCTCCATCGACGCGAGGCCGCCGACCTCCCTGAAGGCGCGCTCGGGCTCGGCCATGACCATGATCATCACGGAGTCCGTGTACGCCTTGCCGTCGACGGTCACCGCGAGCGTGACCACGTACTCGCCCGGCACGGTGTACGTGTACACAGGGGTTTCGCCCGTCATGCCGTTCGACCACTCGTAGGTCACGGTGTCGCTCGGGCTCGGCCGCGAGGGGCGGGCATCGAACTGGACCTCGACATCGACGAACACCCGCTGGTCGGGGCCCGCGTCGACATACACGGCCGGAATCCGCTGGTTGACGACGTTGGAGCGCTGCTGCGCGAAGCTCCGGAACGCCGCGGCCGCGCTCGTGAACGAACAGCCGAGCGGCGCCGCGGCCTGGTTCGCCTCGGTCTGGCTGGCCTCGGCGAGGACGCCGTCCAGGATCCGGCCGATGTTCTGCGGCGTCAGGACCGTGTTGTTGAGGAGCCGCATGCGCTCGTCGTACTCGCCGCGGTAGGCCTTCAGGAACGAGTCCTTGACGTAGTTCCACCACCCCTCGCGATTGCTCGCATCGCCCTGCATGCCCATGTACAGGCTCGAGTTGTAGCACGGCTGGGTCGGACAGCCCCAGCCGCCGAAGTCGAGATCGAGGTCCCAGGGGAGCAGCATCCACTTCCCGTCGCCCATGCGGCGGTACAGGAAATGGTTCTGGAAGTAATCGTCGAAGGGCACGGCCCAGTTGATGATCGCGACGTAGCTCAGCATGAGATCGACATCGAAATGCTCCTGGAAGAACGCGCGCAGATCCTCGACCCGCGTCGTCGCCCGCGCCCGGTGCATCGCCTCGAGGAGCTCCTGGAGCAGCCCGGCGCCGGCCCAGTTGTAGGTCTTGGGGTCGTAGGTGTAGCCGTAGCGCGCGAGCGGGGTCCAACCGCACGCCGCGGGAAGCAGCCGCGCATCGCCCCAGCCGTAGGGGCCCTCGTCGCAGTTGCAGCCGGCCGATTTGAAGAGGTGGCCGACCTCCTCGGGGGGACGCGAGGGATCGACCGCGCGCTGCTCGGCGATCCGCAGGCGCATCATGGTCTCGCCCGGCCGCTCGACCTGCTGCACGTACCGGTAATAGCCGCCGTTCACGTAGAGCCGCGCGAAGTTGGTCCGCGAGGCGGGCACGCCCGCTTCCTCGAAGAGGCGCAGGCCGACCCCCGATGTGAGCCCCGGGCACCCCTGCACGAGCTTGTTGAGCACGATCGTCGGCAGGCCCTGCATCTCGTCGTAGCGCGGGAAGTTCACGTGCCAGCTCAGCGCCCTGAGCGGCCCCGTGCTCGGACGGGGATACGGCCAGACGGCGATGTCGGGACCGTTCATGCGGTTCCACCGGCTGCCCTGGTAGCGCACGAACACGTCGTAGACGTGCCCCTCGTGGACGAAAACCGCGGGCACCTCGGCATCCCACGTCAGGCTCGCGCTGCAGCCGCTCACCCTGCCGCCCGCGATGTTCGTATACATGCGCCCCCAGTTCGCCGGCGAGATGAAGACCTGGTAGACCGGCGCCAGCGCGGCGATCGCGGGGCTGACGAAGTAGCCGTGCCAGCCGTACGGGTCGCTCTCGCGCGGCGAGACGACCTCCTCGCCCCCGCCGAGATCGGCGCGCACCCGGTACCTGACGATCGTCCGGTCGGGACGCGGGTCGAGCGTGCCCGTCCACACCAGGTCGTTCGCCGCCTCGTCGGGCATGAGGCCGTCATCGGCCAGCGCGATCGTTGCGCGCGGTTCGTCGGTCTTGGCGACGTCTTCCAGGAAGAGCTCGATCGTCGCGCCCCGCACCAGGCCGTGCGAGAACTTCACCGCCGCGATGACGCTGTCGTCGTTGCGGATGAGCTGGTCGTTCGGGAGCGGCGTCGATGGCATCAGCCTGATCGCCTCCACGACGGGACGCGGCGCATCGCGCGCAACGCTGTTGGCCTTTCCCGGCGTCGCGCCGTCGATGGGCGAGGCCAGCCAGTTCGCGAGCGAATTCGAGTCGTAGGCCAGGCTCACGCGCTCGAGCGAGCGGCCCATGTACCGGTGGCTCTCGAGCGGCAGCCAGTCCTTGGGCAGCCACTCCTCGCCCGCCCCGAGCGCGTCGGCGCCCACCGGCCAGGGGAAGTCGTCGTCGTAGCTCATGGAGTCGACGCCCGTCCCCTCGGCGGTCATGAGCGCGATCTTCTCGCCGCCGTTGTCCAGGCTGCGGCCGCGCTCGCCGTAGCTGCCGATGACCTGCTCGGGCGCCAGCGCGTACGTTGCGACCGCGAGGAGCGCGTCCTTGTCGAACGCGACGACGAGATACCCGCCGGGCTCGATCACCGCCGAAGGAATCTCGTAGTCGATGCCGCCCGCGAAGCGCCAGCCCGTGAGATCGACCGCCGCCGCTCCCGTGTTGACGATCTCGATGAACTCGTGCCGGTCCTCGTAGTCCTCCTCGAGCACCGGGTGGTACATGACCTCGCTGATCCTGACCGGCGGCCGCGGGGGCGCCACGGGCGGGCATTCCGCGGCCGCGCACGGCTCGAGCGGCGTGCCGCCGAACGCCTCGGGCGGCGCCATGGGGCTCGCGCGCCAGTTCTCGGGCAGGAGCGCCCCGGCCGTGAGGCACACGCGCTCGAGCGACGGCCCGAACCCGTCCGCGAGGAAATCCCACGGCGCGTCATCATCGTACAGCACCGCCTCCACGACCGCGCCGAAGCCGTTCGCGAGCACGACGCCGTCGCCGCCGTCGGCGAGCGACCCGCGCCAGTCGCCGTGGACGAGCGCCGGATCCGCGTCGGGGTACGCGCGGAGAAACGCGGCGCGCGATGCGCAGGCCACGATGCGCCCGCCGGCGGGAATCTCCGAGCCGGCCGCGAACGTGTACAGCACCCCGCCCCCGAGCGACCATCCGGAAAGGTTGACCGCCTCGCCGGTCGTCGCGAGCTCGATGTACTCGTAGTCCCGGCCCTGGGACGGATGGTACATGAGCTCGGAGAACACCGCGGCCGCATCGAGCGCCGCGGCGCAGCTCAACCCCAGTGCGAGAAATGTGCAAGACCTCACGCCGCCTCCCGCATTCGTTTCGGCCCGTCCAGCGTGCGATACCTCGATGGTAACAGCGCGCCGGCCGCGGCACAACCGGCCGCGACTCCACCGCGGCGGCGCCGGCGCCGAGCCGGACCGGCGCCGCCGGGAGGGGGCATCTACGGCGCGCTGGCGCCCCCATGAGGGTGCATTTATACTTATAGTATTATGCGATACCTGGTGACGGGCGGCGCGGGCTTCATCGGATCGGCCATCTGCCATCGGCTGGCCGCCGGTGGACGGGAAGTCGTCGTGCTCGACAATTTTTCGACCGGGGATCCCGGACGGCTCGCCGCGATCCGCTCCGCCGTGACGCTGATCGAAGGCGATATCCGCGACCGGACCGCGGTCGACCGCGCGATGCGGGGCATCGAGGTCGTCTTCCACGAGGCGGCGCTGCCCTCGGTGGCGCGCTCGGTCGAGGACCCGCTCGCATCCAACGATGTCAACGTGTCCGGCACGCTCACGGTGCTCGAGTCCGCGCGCCGCGCCGGCGTGCGGCGCCTGGTCTACGCCGCCTCGTCGTCCGCCTACGGCGACACGCCCACACTCCCGAAGCGCGAGGACATGAAGCCCTTGCCCCGCTCCCCCTACGCGATCGGCAAGCTCGCGGGCGAGCACTACGCGGAGACGTACTTCCGGCTCTTCGGCCTGGAGACGGTCTCGCTGCGCTACTTCAACGTGTTCGGCCCGCGGCAGGACCCGCGCTCGCACTATGCGGCCGTGATCCCGCGCTGCATCACCGCCGCCCTCGCGGGCGCGCCCGCGACGATCTACGGCGACGGGCTCCAGTCGCGCGACTTCACCTTCGTCGAGAACGTGGTCGATGCCAATCTCCGCGCCGCCGAGGCTCCGGGCGCGCCGGGGAACGTGTTCAACATTGCCTGCGGGCGGAGGTACACGCTGCTCGATCTTCTCGCGATGATCGCCGCCGCGCTGGGCCGCGCCGCGCCCGTGCCGCCCGTGCACGAGCCCGACCGCCCGGGCGATGTGCGCCACAGCCTTGCGGACATCGCCGCGGCGCGCGCCGCGCTCGGCTACGAGCCCGCGATCGACATGCACGAGGGTATTCGCAGGACCGTGGACTGGTACCGGCAGGCGGCCGCGCGCTGAGCGCGGCCGTTCCCGCGGCCGCCCCGATCACCCCCTGCCGAACGAGCTGCTCAGCGCCAGGAACTCCTCCGCGTACGCCTCAAGACCCTCGATGGGCGGCGCCTCGACCGGCGTCGTCGCGATCGTGAAGGCCGAGGCAACATCGCGCGGCGCGACCCCCTCGACCGCGCACTTCGCCGTGATCGCCGCGCCGAACGCCGTCGCTTCGGACAGATCCGAGAGATAGACCTTGCTCTCGGGCAGCAGCGCCGCGAGCAGCTTGACGTACGGCAGGTTGTTGCGGAAGCCGCCCTCGATGAAGATCGTGGGGTTCGCCGCGGCATTCGTGGCCTTGAGCGCCACCTGCGACTGGATCGCCAGGCCGAGGTCGAGCGCCGCGAAGGCCGCGTCGGCATCCTCGAGCAGGCGTTCGGCCCTGACAAGCGACGCGCGGCTGCGCGGGAACATGCCGCTGCCCGGGAACAGCGTCGGCAGCACGGCCGCGCCGCTCTCGAACACCTTGCGAAGCTGCGATGCCTCCAGGTCCTTGGGGTGCTCCCTGCCGCGGCCGAGCTTCTCGCTCCAGAACGCGAACTCCGCGCCGCCGCGGAAGATCGTCGTCTTGACCGGCGTGCCGAAGGCGCTCAGGTTGAAGAAGACCTCCTTGCCGAGCTCCTCCTCGGCGAGCGGGAAGCGCCCGCCCGGCGACATCGCGACGCACCAGGTGCCGGTCGAGTTGAGGATGAAGTCATCGCCGGCCTCCTTGAGGAGGTACGGCAGCAGGGACGCGTTCGAGTCGTGAATGCCGCACGTGACCACGCACGAGTCGGGAAGCCCGAGCGCGGCCGCGAGGTCGGGCTTCACGCGGCCTTGCGCCTCCCACGGCGCGCGCAGCGGCACGCCGAGCTTGTCGGCAATGCCGAGCCCTTCCGCGACGCGCGAGGGCTTGTTGCCCGCGAAGTCCCACAGGTAGGTGTGGCAGCCGATGTACGTGGGCTCGATCGCCAGCTTCCCCGTCATCAGGTATCCGAGGTACTGGGGCAGGAAGACCAGGTGCGCCATTTTCTTGAACCGCGAGGGGTCGCGTTGCTTCAGGAAGTAGACTCCGACCCCGGGGTTGATGAGAAGCGGCAGCGGCGGCGTCATCGTCGAAGCCTGGAGCTCGGTCCTGCCGCCGAAGGCCCGGTGAAACTCCTCGCGCAGCGCGGGCGGCGCCTCCATGTCGTAGGACACCGTCGGGAACGCCAGCGCTCCCTTCGCGTCCAGCGCCGTGAACGTCGCGCCGTGCGTCGTGAACGCGATCGCGCGGATGGGGGCGAACTGCCGCGCCAGCTCGGCGAGCGCCTCGCGCACGAACTCCATCGCCCCCGCAATGTCGTCGCAGCGATAGCCCTCGATCTCGATCTCCTGGAAGGTCTTCCGCCGCGACGCCCGGACCTGCAGATCCCGGTCGTACACGAGGACTTTCTTGTTCGTCTTGCCGAAGTCGACGACCGCGGTGTAGTACGTGTCCGCCATGAGGCCTCCTTGTCGATCGTGCCGCCGCCGCGCGGGCCGGCGCTGCGCGCGGCCCCGGCGAGGCTGCCAGAATCGTATCGGGAACCGTCCCGAAAGGAAAGCACCGGGAAGGAGGCTGGAGGCTTGAAGATAGAGACCCGAGACCCGAGAATAAGAGCCCACAGTCTACTCCGGAGGACTCCATGCTGCTTGAGTGCGTTCCCAACGTGAGCGAGGGCCGGGACCATGCCGTCATCGCCGCCCTGGGGAGGGCGATCGCGGGAGGGGATGAAGCGTTTCTTCTGGACACGCACTCGGACCCCGACCACCACCGGACCGTGTTCACGTTCGCGGGCTCGCCCCGCGGCGTTCAGGAAGGAGCGTGGCAGATCGGAAGAG
>JBFZCA010000073.1:0-6694 GCA_041308205.1 Planctomycetota bacterium
CCGAAGGGGGCCGGGGGTTGCAGGAGGTGGCGAAGCACCCAGCGTGTCAGGTTCAGGCGCGAGCCGTCTTCTCGGTCGTGCGTCAGTCAGGACACTGGAACTTGTGGGTAAGCGTCAGTTCTTCAGGAGAAGGGGGGAAACGCCGGCTACGGCCGGCGCCTGCAGGGCCACGGGTTCACCGAATACGTACTTTCGGGCCGCGCGGCGGGGAATACAAGTCTTTGCACGGGGCCTCATTGCCAGGTACAATAGACTCCATCAGGAGTTCTTATCAGGAGCTCTCGTTCGGTGTCGTAGGTATTCGGGCGCGCGGTGCGCGGGCCGGGTGTTCGCGCTCGCGCGCGCGAGGAACATGGGTTGAAGGCGGGGTTTGGATCCCGGGACCCGGAGCCGGAAAAGGAGTCAGCATGCGGAGAGGGAATCTTGCGGCGGTTATCACGGCGTTCGGCATCGGCGCGGGAGCGCTGCTCGGCCGCGGCGGCTGGCAGGACCCGCCCGGCGGATGGGACTACGTGTACGAGGCCGGCGCCGGAGACGGGCAGTACATCGCGCCGGTCGACCCCATGACCATGGGCCTTCTGAACGGCGAGTGGCAGGGCGGCGTCGAGACCTACTTCTGGGACGGCAGCGCGCCCGGCCAGTACGAGCTGACCAATCCCGACGGCGCCGCGCCCGGCGGCGCCGAGCTCCTCGTGCGTTCGGGGCTCGGCGACGGCGGCGGGGACGCGACGGCGTTCGCGCTGGAAGTCGCGGGCGACACGACCGTCGCGGCCGGCAACCCCTTCAACTTCGCGTGGACGACGCCGGCCAACGAGGCCGTCTACTTCCTGCATCCCGTGTGGGTCCCCGGCCAGACGACCACCCTGGCCAGCATCAAACAGGGTGTGACGGTGATCGCGAGATGGCGCCTCACGCCCGACCCCAGGGATGCGTTGCCGCCCGGCGGCCAGAGCTGGGTGAGCGCGGGATTCACCTCCGACGGCAAGGGCATGATCAGCGTGGTCGACCAGTCCGATATCAACGCGTCGATCTCCTTCAGGCCCGACGGCAAGCTCTTCTTGATGGATCAATTCGACCTCAACTACGCCGGCGCCCCCACGAACTTCCTGACGGTGTGGATGGCGGTGCTGCTCACGGAGCTCGACACCTACCGCGTCGAAGTCTACCTGAACGGCGCGACGACGCCCGCCTTCTCGCAGGAGATCCTCGATCCGCCGAGCGGCGATGAGACCGGTTCGGATCCCGACGACTACATCGCGTTCGGGCTTCCGGTCAAGGGCGTGGCCGCGGCCGCGGAATTCGATTACGTGGGCTACAAGGTGGGCTTCCTTCGCCCCGGGCAGACGCAGGCGCCGCCGACGACTCTTGCCTGCGCGATCGACACGGCCGTGGACCCGCCGGCGCTCAACCTGACGTGGACGACGCCCGCCGGGGCGGTCTACGACGCGATCGACGTGCTGCGCGATGGCGCGGTGATCGAGTCGCTGCCCGGCGCGGCGGTGAGCTACAGCACGACCGAGCTGGTCATCGGCCAGCATCAGTACGGGGTGCGCGCGGTCGTCGCCGGCGCGCCGCTCCCGGCGGTCTCGTGCTTCGTCAGCTACTGCCCCGGCGTCACCGTGCGCGCGACCATCGATTACACGCGCCAGCCGCCCGCGGTGCATGTCACGTGGGGCGCGCTCCCGTACGAGGTGACGCATCTCGAGATCGCGCGCGAGGGCGTGATCCTGAACGACAACCTGCCGGCCGATGCGCTCGAGTACTGGGATTCGACCTTGACGGTGGCCGACGGCGAGATCAACTACGGGCTGACGCTGGTGCCGACGACCGGCACGGCGTGCGGCGCGTACGGCTCCAACCATGTGATCATGATGCGGGACGAGCAGCCCTATCTCGAACCCGACGGCGGCTGGGACTACATCTACGATCCCGAGGCGCACGAGCCCGTGTCGAATCCCATGGACATGTACGTCGCCGAGAAGGGCGTCGAGGGATGCCTGGACGGATCGTGGATCCGCTCCGTCGCGAACGACTGGTGGGACGGATCGGCGCCCGGCGTGTTCACGCTGCCCGACGATCCCGCCCCCATCGCCCCCGGCGGCGTCGAGATCCGCAGCAGGCTCGGCGAAGGTCTGTTCGGCGAGAATATCAAGACGCTCGCGATCGAGGATCCGGGCGATCCCAGCGCGGCCGGCTATCCGGACCCGAGCAATCGCAAGATCATGCTCGGGCACGTGCTTGCGCCCCCCGCCAACCTCGTGGGCGGGCGCTATGCCGAAGGCGTGACCATCTACGTCAGGTGGCGGCTGACGCCCGACCCGCGCGATGTCGCCGACCCGCCCAACGGCTCGGGGGTGCGCGATTCGAGCCACGGCATGATCACGCTGTGCTACCACGATGGCGACACGGCCGCGAACGACGACGTGGGCGGCTCGCGGTCCTTCGGGATGTCGCTCAACGAAGACATACTGGATGTCAGCGACGGCGGCGACATCTACGGCCTCGATCCCGGCGCGTGGGTGTCGGTCTGGTACACCACGCAGGACACGGACCGCAGCGGCGGTTACCACAGCGAGATCTACCTGAACGGCGACACGGTGCCCGTCAGGCCCGACTGGCGCACCGCGCCCGAGGACGCGGACCGCTGGGAGGAGGGGCTTTTCGCCGATACGACCATTCCCTTCACCGCGGTTCTCGTGGGCGCGCTGAGCACCAGCGACGACAGCGCGTTCGAGATCGACTTCATCAAGATCAAGTACGGCGCCGTGGCGCCCCAGAGCGGCACCGCCACGGTTCCGGTCGCGCAGCTTGTCTGCCGCGGCGCGGGCAACGATGTCACGCTGACCTGGACCAACGGCGACACCTACGACTCGATCGAGGTGCGCGAGGACGCCGCGGTGCTTGCCACGGTGGCGGGCGAGGCGGAGCAGGCGGTGCTTGCCGGCCAGCCCGATGGCGCCCACACGTACACCGTCGTCGCCGTGAAAGCCGGCATCGAGTCGGCGGGCGTCTCCTGCAGCGTGACGCTGCCCGCGGGCCAGGGCGACACGATCAGCGTCCTCATGGGCAACGTCAACACGGACACCAAGGTGGACATCGCCGATGCGATCGCGCTCCTTGGGTACCTCTTCGGCGGCGGCACGAAACCCCCTCCCGTGTGCGCGAAGGCCGCGGACGCGAACGACGACAACAAGCTCGACATCGCCGACGCGATCAAGATTCTCGCGTACCTGTTCAGCCAGGGGACGATGCTCGCGCCGGACCACAGCACGATCACGGCGGCCGACAACACGTGCAAGGCCTACGACGCCGACGGCATCGACAGCTTCGACAACAAGCCGTACTTTCCGGCGACGGTGAGCACGCTGCCCCCCTGCCAGACGCCGTGCAATTAATCTTCAGGCAGGGCTGATGGGCGGCCGGCCGCCCATCAGCCCTGCCGGCGCGCGTTGCCGCGTTCCTGCCGCGGCGCCCGCGCCTGCCGCATGGCGAAGCCCTCCGGACGCCACTTGCGCCTCTGTACGGGGTTGAAACCGGAGAGGAGCCGCCGCTGCCGGGCTGCAATCGTTCGGCTTCGCGCGGTTCCAGGCGTTGCTCCCCGGAGCCACGGCAATGCGAAAGTACGGTGCCGCCATCGCGCTGTCGCTCGCGATCCTGGCGGCGGTCCTTTTCCTTCTCATGCGCGCCGACACCGGCGCTCCCGACGGCGCGGGCAGGTTCGCGGCCGATCCGGCTACGACGGACGCGCGACCGGTTGCCGAGCAGGCGATCACGGCTCCCGCCGCCGTCGACGCGGCTCTCGATGCGTTCACGGAAAGCGGCGCGCCCGCGGTGCCGAGTCTCTACGGCCGCGTCACGGACGAGAACGACCGCGGCATCCCGGGCGCCGAGGTCGCCGTCATCGCGGCGTCGGGCGGGCCGGGATTCGAGCTCTTCGCCCGCCCCGGCGACGGCATGCAATTGCTGCGCGACCGACTTCTGGGCAAGGCGCCCGCGGCGTCCGGCTGGGCGCGCGTCGCCGAGACCGCAACCGATGGCTCCGGCGCGTACGCCATAGCGCTGGCCTCGATCCCTCGCGGCGACTACGTGGCGCTCGCGCGGCATGACGATTACGCGCCCCTCGGCCTGTCGTGGACGCGCACGGAAGAATCGAGCCGCCTTGACTTCATGCTGGGGCCGGGCGACCGGATCGAGGGAATCGTGAGCGACCGGCGCGGGAGCCCGATCGCGGGCGCCCGGGTGCTCGCGCTGGTTTCGCGCCAGATGCGCGGGCCCGTGAGCGGCGGCGATGAGCTCGTCGACCAGGCAACCAGCGGCCGCGACGGCGGTTTCAGGCTGACCGTGCCGTCCGGCATGTACCGGGTGAGCGCGACGGCGCGCGGCTACCTCGAGGCGTCGGCGCGCGATGTCCCGCCCGGGACGAGGGATCTCGAGCTCGTGCTGCCGCCGTCGGCGGGCGTCCTCGTCACCGTGACGGATGCGGACAAGGAGCCGCTCGCGGAGGCGCGGGTGAGCTTGTTTCTCGGCGAGACCTTCATGGGCCGCGGCGGCCCCGCCGGACCCGGCGGCCGGGGTTTCGGCGGCCCGGGCGGGGAGGCGTTCACCCGGCTGATGCAGTCGCCGCACGACCGCGGCGAGACCGGGAAGGACGGCACGCGCCGTTTCGTCGATGTGCCGCAGGCGGTCTTCACGGTGTTCATCGAGCGGGCGGGCTTCGCAAGCGAGAGCCGGCGGGGGCGCATCGAGGGCGCGTCCGCGGCCGTCGAAGTCGCGGTCGAGCTCCAGCGGGGGGCCGTGCTCGCGGGCATCGTGCTCGACCCCACGGGCGCGCCGGTTGCCGGCGCGTTCGTGGCGGCAGGCGAGTCCCGTCCGGGGGAGGCGCAGCGACGCGAGGCCATCGAGCGCATGCGCAGGGGCCGCGGGCAGGGCGGCGAGAATGCGGCGCCGGCCGAGGCCGGCGAGGCGGCGCCGCCGGCGCGGCCCGAGCCCGTCGCGCTCTTCGACGTGACCGCGGCGGTCGAGACCGACAAGGCCGGCCGTTTCTCGTTCGACACCCTGCGCGCGGGGCAGTACTCGGTCAGCGTGCAGGCAGACCGTTACGCGCCGTTTCGCGCGGATGGCATCGAGGCCGGACAGCCCCGGGAGCTCACGATCACGCTCGAGAAAGGCAGCACGCTCGAGGGCAGGGTGGTGGCGCGCGGCAGCGGGCGGCCGGTGCCGGGCGCCGCAGTCGAGGCGCGGACGAGCCGCTTCGACATGCGCCGCACGCGAACCGATGGCGACGGCGCCTTCGAGCTGCGCGGCTTCTATCCGGGCGCGATCGAGAACCTCCAGGTGCGCGCGCAGGGATTCACGGTCGCGGTGCTCGAGAACGTGACCATCGCGCCGGGCGAGGAGACGCACGAGGTTCTCATCGAGCTCACGCCGAGCGCGTCGATCAGCGGGACGATCAGGAGCCGATCGGGCGAGCCGGTGCGCAACGCACGCGTTGCGGCAAGCCCCGTGCGCGAGGACGAGCAAGGCGGCCGCATGCGCTTCGACGGTTTCATGCGCGACGCGGCGCACACGGTGCAGGCGCGGTCGGATGCGGCAGGCGCGTTCATCCTCGCCGACGCGGCGACCGAGAAGCCGCTGCAGATCTCCATCAGCCACCCCGACTACACGGCGTTCCGTTCGGAGAGTTTCACGCTGAGCCCCGGCGAGCAGCGCGAGGGCCTGGAGTACGTTCTCCCCGAGGGCGCGAAGCTGCGCGTCCTCGTGCGCGATTCCGCGAGCGCGCCGGTGCCGCAGGTCAACGTGTCGCTGCGCCGCGAGGCGGACGAGGGGGCGGAGAATCAGGGCGGCCGCGGCCGGCAGGGGTTCGGGCAGGGCGGGCCGGGCGGCCGCGGCGGCGCGACGCGCATGACCGGCATCGATGGCCGGACACGCTTTGCGGGGCTGGAGGGAGGCACGTACGCGGTCACGTGCGCGCCGGAGACGTACCAGCCCTTCGCCGCGCGCGTGACGCTCGTGGAGGAGCACGAGGCGGGGCTCGACATCGTCCTTCTTCCCGAGAACGTGATCACGGGCATTGCCGCGGACAAGAACGGCGTGCCCGTCGAGGGCGCCGAGCTTTCCGCGTTCAGCCGGGAGGGCGGGCGCGGATCGAGCGCGGCGAGCGACGCGAACGGCTACTTCCGGCTCGGGAGCCTCGGGGAGGGCCCGTACACGGTGAGGGCGCGATGCGAGGGCTTCGCCGAGGCGTCGCTCGCCGAGGTCAAGGTCAACGTCGAGATCGCGGTCGTGCTCGCGCGCACGGGCGGCATTCGCGGCGTCGTGATGATCGCGCGGACCGGCGAGCCGGTCATGAGCTTCCGCGTGCAGCTCAGCATGCAGCGCGCCGATGACTCGCAGGACGACGGCAATCGCGGCCGGTTCCGGGGTCCCGGCGGCGGCATGTTCTTCCCGCGCGATTTCTCGAGTCCCGACGGGAGCTTCGAGATCGACGACGTGTCGCCGGGCACGTATTTCCTGGAGGCCGTGGCCGAGGGGCTGAGCGGCAGGCAGGTGATCGTCACGGTCGTCGAGGGCGAGCTGACCGAGGGCGTCGCGGTGCCGCTCGAGGATGGCCTCTCCGTGGCGGGCTACGTGACCGGGAAGCGCAAGGGCGGTCCGCTCGCCGGCGCGGAGGTGTACGTCGTCGCCGTGGCGCGCG